>CANNUR010000036.1 GCA_947523045.1 uncultured Prosthecobacter sp. | reverse complement strand
TTACGAGCAGTGAGATGGCAATCGGCGCACGGCTACCGCTTCCAAAAATCTTCCCCCCTTCCCTGCGCGAGACCTCACCAGAGGTTCTCTGATTTCCTCGGAGGTGGAAGATGTAGAGGCTGCTGAATTCTCTTGCGAGGCAGTCACGCATGCCGTCAGAAGAGGTGGATTCCAGGAATCCTGCGTTGGTCACAAAGCCGATAATACCGCCTGTTCCGAGCCTATCGCTAGCCCAGCGGATTGCGCGGATGTAGCTGTCATAAAGGTTCTTGACCGACGTCATCTTGGAACCAGCGGCATAGGTCTCCTCAATTCGACGGTCCAAGCTTGGATAGGCGACATTTTGATTGTTATCGTTCGCACTTTCCTGCCCGATCGAATACGGCGGGTTGCCCATGATGACGCGCACTTCGAGCTTTTGCTGGCGTTTCCGGCGCTTGGAGTTGCCTGCCATGAGTTCGCTGACGAGGTCTTCCTCGCCCATGCGGAAAGTATCCGTGAGGCAGATGCCTTCGAAGGGTTCGTACTTGGCGGGTTTGCCGCCGTCCTTGGCGAGCAGGCTGTGGTAGACGGCTTCGATGTTGATGGCGGCGATGTAGTAGGCGAGCAGGACGATCTCGTTGGCATGGATCTCCTGATTGTATTTGTGGGGCAGTTCCTCGGGCTTGATGAGGCCGCTCTGGAGGAGGCGGGTGATGAAGGTGCCGGTGCCGGTGAAGGGGTCGATGATGTGGACGCCCTTGCTGCCGAGGGTCTGGCCGAACTCGGACTGGAGGAGGTCGTTGATGCTGTGGATGATGAAGTCGACGACTTCGACGGGGGTGTAGACGATGCCGAGGCGCTCGGTCATCCGGGGGAAGGCATTGCGGAAGAATTTGTCGTAGAGCTCGACGACGATCTTCTGTTTGCCCTCGGCGTTGTCGATGCCTTCGGCGCGGCGGGCGACGCTGGCGTAGAAGGCTTCCAGGGTGTCGGCTTCCTTGTCGAGGCGGTGCTCCTGGAGGACGTCAAGCACGCCCTGCATGGCCTGGGAGACGGGGTTGTGACTGGCGAAGGAGTAACCGGCGAAGAGGGCGTCGAAGACGGGCTTGGTGATGAGATGCTGGGCGAGCATCTCGATGACTTCCTGATCGGTGATGCTGTCGTTGAGGTCGTCGCGGAGTTCGTGGGCGAAGGCTTGGAAGGCGGCGACTTCGCGGGTGTTCTTGGCATCGCTGACGATGGCGGTGATGCGGGAGATGTGGGTGTTGGCGATCTTGGCGATGTCGTTGGCCCAATCTTCCCAGTGGTTGCGGTTGCCGCACTTTTTGACGATGCGGGCGTAGAGGGCGCGCTCGAGTTCGCCGACGTTGAACTGGAACTCGGTCTGGGTCTCGGCGGCGTAGGGGGTGTGGGGTTCGCCGATGGTGTGCTGGTGTTTGCCGGCCTTTTTCTCGGTGGTGGTGCCGGGCTTGGTCTTGGTGGCCTTTTTCTGGATTTTGTCGGTGATGGCGATGACCTCCATCTTGCGGGGGTCTTTGCCGATGAGGTCGAGCTTGTTGATGAAGGCGTCGAAGCGGTCGTCGTGGGAGCGCAGGGCCTGCAGGACGTCCCAGACAACTTTGTAGACTTTGTTGTCGTCGAGGGCTTCATGGGGCTCCATGCCGGCGGGGATGACGACGGGGAGGATGACGTAGCCGAGCTTCTTTTTGCCATCGGGGGTGCGGCGCATGACGCGACCGACGGACTGGACGACATCGACGGGGGAATTCCTCGGGGTGAGGAAGAGGACGGCATCGAGGGCGGGGACGTCGACGCCTTCGGAGAGGCAGCGGACGTTGCTGAGGATGCGGCAGGTGTTTTCGGGCGGGTCGTCCTTGAGCCACTGGAGCTTGGCTTCCTTTTCGGAGGCGTTCATGCTGCCATCGACATGGGCGGCTTCGCAGCGCAGGGGGAGGTCGTTTGTTTCCTGCTTCTGGTAGGCGTCGACGACGGCCTGGAACATGGCGGCGATCTGCTTGGAGCTGACTTTGTGCCGGCCGCTGCCTTTCTGCCGCTCGATGACCTGACAGAAGGCGACGGCACGGCGCATGGGCTCGGGGTCGTAGCTGAGGTCCTGATGCAGGCCCTGTTTGCTGAGGGCTTTCCAGCAGCCGATGATGCGGGCGGCGTCGTCGACCTTGAGCTGGTTGTTGTCGTCCTTGAGTAGTTCCTGGAGGCGGGAGCTGACGTGGTCTTCGCTGATGGTGAGGACGAGGACTTTGTAGTCGGTGAGGAGCTTCAGCTCGACGGCCTCGGAGAAGGTGATGACGTGGAGCTGCTTCCCGTAGAGGGCTTCGTCGTCCATGGAACAGATGGCGACGTTGTCCTTTTCGGCGGTGGCCTTGGCGCTGTCCGCGTAGATGCGCGGGGTGGCGGTCATGTAGAGGCGCTTGGCGGCCTGGAGGAAGCTGTTGTCGTGGATGCGGACGAAGTTGCTTTCGTCTTCGTTGTCGAAGGTGGCGCCGGTGGTGCGGTGGGCTTCGTCGCAGATGACGAGGTCGAAGGCGGGCAGGCCGAAGTCTTTCTGGGCGCGGCTGAGGACGTCGAGGGAGTGGTAGGTGGAGAAGACGACGCTCATGTGATGGGCGTCGTGCCGCTTTTGGAATTCCTGGGCGAGGCGGCGGGCGTCGGTGGTGGCGGGATAGCGCAGTTCGTGGGCGAAGGTGGCGACGCTGTCTTCGTCCTCCTTGCGGCGTTTTTTACCGACCTCGGCATCGGAGCAGACGGCGAAGCTGTGCAGGGGCAGGCTGCTCTGCTGGGTCCACTCGGTGAGGGTCTGGGAGAGGAGGTTGAGGCTGGGGACGAGGAAGAGGACGGTCTTGTTTTTGCCGGCGACTTCTTCGGCGATCTTGAGGCTGGTGAAGGTCTTGCCGGTGCCGCAGGCCATGATGAGCTTGCCGCGGTCGGCACTCTGGAGGCCGAGGAGGACTTTGGTCTGGGCCGTCTTCTGGTGGGGCCGGAGGGGGAACTTGGGCTTGAGGACGGGTGCGGCGGCGGGCTGATACCTGGCCCAGTCGATCTGGGAGTTCTCGAGGTCGTGAAGGTCGATCTTGTAGACGGGCGGCTGCTGGTGGGCGAGCGAGTCTTCGGCGTTGGCACTCCAGTCGTTGGTGGTGGTGACGATGATGCGCTGGGTGAAGGGCTTGCGGCCAGAGGCGGTGAAGAAGCTGTCGATGTCAGCCTTTTGGACGCGGTAGTCGGGGGCGTAGCATTTGCACTGGATGGCGTGGTATTCGCCGGTGCCGTGGGTGCGGGCGACGAGGTCGATGCCAGTGTCTTTGGCGGAGATGCCGAATTCCGGGGTGCCAATCTGGCGGGCCCAGTCGCCAAAGAGCCAGACCTCGGAATAGAGGTCGGCATAGCTGGCCTCATGGCGCAGGTAGGTGCGGATGAGTTCCTCGAAGTAGGTCCCCTTTTCGCGCTCGGTCTGAGAGGCTTGACGGTAGTGATCGAGAATCGACTGCAGGGCGGACGGCATGCGCTGTTTTTAGGGGAGACGAGCAGACGGGTCAAGGCGTGGGGAGGGATTTCGCCTTTGTCTGCTGCGTAGGGGCGTGCCCCGGAACGCGGGGCATGGAACCCTGAGAGGCAGCCCCCTGCCCTTCTTGGTGTCTTTGCGCCTTGGCGTGAGTCCTCTGAGGCTTTGCCTTCCCCCTGCAGCGGGCAAGAGCGCCCGCGCTCCCTTCGGACCCCTTGCGGTCGGGAGGGTCTCAGTCGTCCCCAAGCGGCGGCGGGGCGCTGCGATCCTGGTAGTCCGGCAGGTTGGGCCGGTTGGCCAGGCAACGCTTGCGCACGCGCTCCCAGCGCTCTTTCGAAAGTCCACCACGCGAGGCCCGCAGGATGGCGGGCATGGTCTCGGGTGAGGCGAGGACGCGCTTGCGTTCCGGCGGCGGTGGGGTGGGCTGATCCGTCATGCCTGAACAGTTTAGCACCGCTGCCGGCATCCTGCATCTGTTCTCCCGCGCCAGACATGGCATCGCGCAAGAATGCGTCATTCACCGCCTGACCGGAGCGCGCGCATGGCTTTAGCCTGCTCGCCTCGAATCTGCGGTCGAACGCGTGGCCATGCCCAAAATGGCGAGTGACCTCCGGCACACTCGCGCTCCGTCAGAACGCCGTCTGGCGACGTCGCCTACACGGGAACCCGCGGGGTCGATGCCCCCGCCTACAGCCAATCCGGCACAGCGGCGCCCGACCGTGATGCGCTGCGCAGCGTCCGACCTCTCCCGCCTCGGATAGCGCAGCACCCAAGAGCGCGTCATTCACCGCCAAACCGGAGCGCGCGCATGGCGCAGCCTGCTCGCCTCGAATCTGCGGTCGAACGCGTGGCCACCTCCCCAGAGCGAGTGACCTTCGGCACACTCGCGCTCCGTCAGAACGCCGTCTGGTGACGTCGCCTACTCGGGGACCCGCGGGGTCAATGCCCCCGCCTACAGCCAATCCGAAACGGCGCCGACGCAGCAGCGCCCGACCGGTAGCGCCAGTGCCCCATCAACCATCCGCCATCAACTCCCCCCTTCCCAGATGCGGGCAAGAGTGCCCTTCTGAGCCCGATCAACCATCCTCCATCATCGATCAACGGCCCCCGCCCCTGCCCCGGCCTTGAAGCGTGCCATGAGTTCGAGGAAGCGTTTCTGCTTGGCCTGATACTCCGGTGAGCCGCGCGGGTGGGAGTCGCGCTCGGCCGCCAGAGCCCGGATTTCAGCCCCGAGGGCGCGACGGGCGGTGGCTGCGGCGGCGGCCTGCGTGGCAGCCGGATCGACCTTGGGTTCGACATCGTCCCAATCATCGGTGCGGAAGACGGAGGCGGGCAGGCCGGCGCTGTTGACGAGGTTGGCACCCTCGGGGTTCGAAGCCCAGGCGTAGCGCACTGCCACTGGCGCGGCGACCGCCGGACTGCGCACGAGCAGGCTGTCTGGTCCCACCACCTCGGCCTCGGCCCAATGCCAGACCTTGTCGGCCCCGGCGATCTCAAAACGCTTCAACATGCCACCCTCGCGGGCGCGCAGGCCCTCGCCGGCGTGATCGAAGCACACCCGCAGTGCATCGCCCTCGATCCGGCTTTCCCGATAGAGCGGGCTGGAGTAAATCCGCTCGCGACCGTAGTCCCGGGCCAGGGCCCAAAGCGCCAGGCGTTCACCGGGATCCCTCTTGTTCTTCGGATGGATGTCATTGGCCTCGCCGACATCGTTGGCGACCGCCATGCCGGTCTTCGGCGTGGTGGCGAGCACGCGGCGCATGCGATCCTGCAGCAGCGGCCAGGGGTCGGTCGAGCCGGGCTCGGTCGTGGGCGCGCGGTAGGCGGCGAGCTGGACGTAGTGGAAGGAAAAGTCGTCGCCCCAGCGCTGGCGCCAGTCGCCAATCATCAGCGGCAGGGTCTGGTCGTAGGGCACCGCGCCGGCCTTGGCATTGCCTTCACCCTGGTACCAGATCGCGCCGCGCAGGCTGTAGCCGACAAAGGGATGGATCATCGCATTGAACAGCACGCCGGGCCGGCCCTCGGTGTCGAGCGGGCGCTTGGGCGGTGTGGGTTTCTTCGGCAGGCGACGCCGCTCCGCTGCGGACTTGCCCTTGGCGGCAGCCATGGTGGCCTGCCACTGCGCGAGCTTCTGCGCGTAGGCGGCCTGCGCCTTGGCGGGATCGTAGGCGGCGTCCTCCTGCAGCAGGGCCTCGACCAGGGCCTTCGTGCCCGGCAGGGTGTTCATGGCCTCGCGACTGGTGAAGGTTTCCACCGGCTTGCCGCCCCAGGCGGTTTTCAGCACGCCGACCGGCACGCCGAGCTCGAGGTGGAGCTGCCGCGCGAAGAAGAAGGCGACCGCCGACCAGCCGGCCACGGTCTCGGGGGTGGCGGTCGTCCATTCACCGGCGATGTCGTCCTGCGGCTCGACGGCCGTGACGAGCGGGGCGTTGAACAGGCGCAGGCCTGGATGGGTCGACTGGGCGATGAGCCCGGCATACTCTGGCGAGCGGTTCATGGTGTAAAACATGTTCGACTGCCCGGAGGCCAGCCAGACTTCGCCGACCAGCACATCGCGCAGGACGCGCTTGTCGGAGCCGGAAGTGATCGTCAACTCCGCGCCCGTGGCATCGGCCGGACCGGTGGCGATGGCAGTGCGCCAGCGGCCCTCGGCGTCGGCCTGGACGCTGACTTCACGTCCCTTGAAACCGATCGTGACCTGCGCCCCCGGCGCGGCCCTACCCCAGATCGCGGCTTCGCGCTCGCGCTGCAGCACCAGGTGATCGGAGAAGAACTGCGGCAGGCTGAGCTGCGCGGAGACGCTGCCGGCAAAACCGAGCAGCAGGAGGCAGAGGAGGCGTTGCATGAGAGAAGCGATTGATTTCATTTCACGGTGATCCAAAGGGGCGACGACCAGGCCATGTTGCCGTCGCTTTGTTCAATGCGCAGGTAGTAGCGGTTTTCGCCGGCCAGCGGCGCAGGATCGGTCCAGGCGCCATCGACGGATTTTGCGCCGGGCTCAAGCACGTGATGATCCTGCTCGTTGCGCACGATGGTGAGACGCTTCACCGGCGCCGTGCCCTCGATGCGGAAGCGCAGCTCGGGTTTGCCGGTGAGTTCGAAGACCTCGCCCATGGGGCGGTCGCCACAGCTCAGCTCGACGAAAATCTTGTCGGTCGCCGCGCAACTGCGCCGGGCATTGAGGCCAGCGAGGATGCCCTCGCGGGTGAAGTGCTCGACATAAACGCCGCCAAAGGAGGTGTGGGTGGCGATGTGGTCGCTCGAGGCGAAGACGCCGAGCTTGTGACCGACGGCGAGCGCCTTTTGATAGACGCCCTTGTTGTAGCCCTGCGGCTTTTTGAAACCGGCATCGAAGTCGGTGATCGCACCTGGCGGCTGCGGATGTTCATCGCCGGCCAGCTTGTGCGGCGTGTAGGGCTCGCCCGCGCGCAATCCGACCGTCGGTTGCGGCAGGCCCAGGCCTTCGTAGCTGACGCGGGCGCCCTGAAAGATCTCGACGGCATTCTCATGCGTGTTGTCGATGCCATGCTCGTAGCGGGTCCAGTCGGTGCCCATGCCGGTGGCGCCGGTGTGACTGATCACCGCGCAGGGCTGGCCGTGGCGCTTGAGCAGGTCCCAGAGTTCGGTCGGCTGGATGGGCTGGATGCCCGCAGCGACCGGCAGGGTTTTCTGCCAGGGCGAGGCGCGGTAGGTGGCGCGGTTGATGTACACGATGGGGCCGCCGCGACGGGCGAAGACGATGTTGCGATGGCCCCAGGGAAAGGGCTGCTCGCGCTCGTAGGCGTAGAGCGAGGCGAAGCGGCCGGGCGCGTAAAAGACATCGACCAACCGCTGGGTGTGCCACCACTCATAGGGCGAGTAGATCTTGCCGATGTCGGTGTGATCGGAGGTGCCGAGGAAGTCGAGCCCGGCGAGGTCAAGGGCATAACGGTAGTGCTCGTGCGCGCAGCCGTCGAAGCCGGTGCGGCAGTTCGACAGGTCGGTGTGGCGATGCAGGTCGCCCCAGACCAGCCGGTAGGTCTTGCCGCCGATCGTCCAGGTGTGATGTTCGTCGAGCGGCCTCGGCGGGGTCGGCTCGTTCAGGTAGGGCTTCGGTTCCGGGCTGCGGGCGATTCCGGCCTCCGGCTCCTCGGGCAGCAGCGGCCAGTCGGCGTCATGCCGGAGCTGAGCCGTGTGGATCTCGGCGATGCCGCTGGCCTTGCTGGTGCGCTTGTCCGTGGCCCAGGTGATCCAGAGGCCGCCCTTGGGACCGACGTGTAGTTCCTGGCGACGATCCTGCCCCATGGTGCTGTCGGGCAAGGCGGCCGGCTCCGCCCAGCGACCGCTGGAGGGATCGTAGCGGGTCACCGCCACGCGCCAGAAGGCGTTGGCAAAACTGCGGTAGCCGAGCCAGACCTGGCCCTCGCGCACGGCGACCGAAGGCAGATTGACGGCGAAGCCGGGGCTGGGGTCAGGAGCCGGGGTCGGTCGCCCCTTGTCGGGCACCGGCACCTCGGTGAACACGCGGGTGGCGGGATCGTAGCGCCCCAGCAGCAGGCGCTTGTGGGCGTTGAGACCCATGTCGTTTTCATGACCGCGCGAATCCAAGCCCCACTGGCGGCGGCCGCGTTCGGCGGCGATCCAGAGACCGCCCTGCGCGTCGGCGGCGATGCTGGCGCGTGCCTCGTATTCCGGGGTCGCCAGCAGTTCGCGATCCTGCACCGTGCCATCGAGCCCGACGCGGGCGAGGCGCAGGTTGAATTCGCCACCGGATGAACTGTCGTAGGCGATCCAGGCGCCCTTGGCATCCGTGAAGGCCAGACGCGGCTCCCAATGGCCTCCGGTCTCGGGCGAGGAGACTTGCACGGACGGCGACCACACGCGGGTGTCCGGTCTCCAGTAGCGCGTCCAGAGGCGCGAGGCCCCCGGGCGGATTTCCTGCCAGGTCACCCAGACCCGACCCGCGGCATCGGTGCCGGCATCGGCAAAACCGCAGCCGGCATCGGCATGGGCGGCGAGTTCGAGGCGCGGGCCGGGTTCGCCCTTGGCGAAGCGACAGGCCCGCAGGGTCATCACGTCTTGGTCATTGGCCTGACTCCAAAAGGCCCAGACGCCATTTTCGCCATCGACCGCCACAGCCGGCTGGTGGATCACCCCGGGTTCGGATAGCGCGGCCACGGGTTGCCAGTCGCCCTTGCCACGGGTGAGCAGGCGGAGGGTGTCGGCCTGGCCGTCGTGCTCGATGGCCACCGCCCACAAGCGCAGATCGCCGGCAATGACGAAATCGGGCTGATCCAAGTGCAACACAGGATCCGCCCGCTTCAGGTGCTGGGCCAGCGGCGCGGTCAGGCGCGGTGCAGTTGCCGCAGCAGCCTTTGCCGCAGCCTTCTTCTTTTTGGCAGCCGGCAGCTGCTGGGCGACCGAAAGCGACGGCAGGACCAGGGACAGGAGAAGCAAGCGTAGCAGCATGGCCGCAGGGAAACGCTGAAACTGTCGCAAGCTTGCGCCTGGAGGCACCTTCGCCAGAAGGCGGGCTTGAGCGTGCAAAACGATGCTCCACCCAACGCCCCGCGTTGTGGCCAACGCGCCTACGGGGGGCTCACTTCAACACGTTTTCGCCGCGGTTTTCCTTCTGCTGGATCGTCACCGGCCAGCCGGGGAACTGGTTCGAGGCCTTGCCGTCGGTGGCATCGATGAGGAAGCGGTAGGACTCGACATGGTAGGTCAGCTTGTCGGTGTCGAAGCGGATGAAGCCGAAGCCGCTGCCCTTTTCGTGAGCCTTGTCGTAGCGGTTCGGTGCCTGGCCGACCTGCGGATTGCCGACCGCGTACACGTAGGCCTTGTTGCCCAGTCCCTCGACGTACTCGCCGGTGTCCGGCAGACCGTGCGCAGGCCGGTTGGCATGCGGCATCTTCAATTCATCGGGCCGCCACCAGCGCGGGTACCCGGCGGCGATGGCGGGCGTGCAGAACGACCAGTTGCTGTCGCGCTGTTTCTCGACGCCATACTGGACCAGGGTGGTGAGATGCTGGTCGCCATTGATGTGCAGGGCCATGCTCGGGCGCATCAGTTCGATCGTGCGGTTGCGCGGAGTCTGCGGCCAGCCGCCGGAGTCGAGGTCGGCCTTCAGGTAACCGTCAAAACTGCCGTGATGGGTGGCGACGTTGGCCAGGACCGTCTGACTGAGCACGGCCTTGAGCTTGTGGCCACGCCAGTCGCTCGACCATTCCTTGAGGAACTGCTCCTGGCGCTCGCCAAGCAGGACCAGTCCCGGCTTGTCGAGCTTGGAAGTGTCGAAGTCCGCCTCGAGCACGTGGTCGGCGCGACCGCCACCGGTATCGACCTTCTCGGGTCCGCTTTTCCACTGGCGGTCGGCGAGGATGGCGAAACCGACATCGCCGTAGACCATGTCGCCATAATACACGCTGATGTCCTGCAGCACCGGCTTGGCGTCGTAGGGATCGGGATGATGGGCGCAGTTCGTCTTGTGGACGACATTGACCATGCGCGCCGGCTGGATGTAGCCGCCCTTCGACGAGGCGCCGCTGTCGCCAACGTCCATCGGCTTGCCTCCCTCGCCCCAGATGTTGCCCTGGAAGACGTCATGGTCATCCGGAAGGCAGAGAGTCGGCGCGTCGCGCATCACCTCGCGGAAGGCCCAGCCGTGCTGGTAGAACTTGCGCAGGTAGTTCAGGATCGCGCGCTCAGCGTCGTCGCGGATGATGCCAAAGCCGCCGTGGTTCTCATAAAGCTGGTCGCCGGAGAAGAAGACCAGGTCCGGATCCAGCTTGCGCACGTTCTCGGCCACCGGGGCATACGGGAAGGCATAATCGTTCTGGCAGGTCAACGCCGCCAGACGCAGCGGCCGCCCCTCGGGATTCGCCCGGATGATGCCGGCCCACTCGTGGTCAGTGTGGGCACCATCGCGGTGCTTCTCGCGATACACGACCTTGTACGGTGTGGCCTGCTTCTCGTTCCAGTTCGGGATGCGGAAAGTCGCGGTCCAGGCGTCGGGATCCAGTTTGGCGGTGCCGAGCGACTTCCAGGCTCCGTCTTTCTCGATCCGCAGTTCGACCTCGGGATTGTCCCTGGCGCCAAGCGGCCCGGTGAGGGCGCTCAGCTTCATGACAAAACCCTCCGGCCCGCGCGAATCGCTCAGCGAGTACATCGTCCAGAGGATGGGCCCGAAGCGGTTGGCCTCGGTGACCGTGAAGGCATCGCCTTCGAGGGTCCAGTTGTGGAAGCGGTAGCGACCGCCCACCGCGTTGCCAGCAGCCTTGGCCTTCTTGCCCTTGGCCGCCCCGGCGCCACCGGCGGCGAAGTTGTTGGCGATCGAGACATTGCCGAGCACCTGATCGGCTGGCAGGCGATGCGTGAGGCTGGCCAGTTCGGCACCGCTGTCGGCATCCAGGGCGCGCAGGGTCAGGCTGCATTCGGCACCTGCGGTCACACCCTGGAGGGCCAGACGCAGGCGCGGCCGGGTGGCGCCTTCGGGGATGGCGACCGATTTTGGCCCGAGCACCAACTGACCGCCTTGCCAGCCGGCCTGCAGGCCGCGCTGAACAAAGCAGTTGCTGCGATGCTCGTCGATCTCGCTGCGCAGGCCGATGCGGAAGCCGGCGCCGCCGTCAGTCTTTAGCGTCTCCAGACGGGTGAGCGTCACGGTCATCGTGAAGCTGCCGGCGCGGGTGATCTGATGCGTGAGCGAATGGACACTGCGACCCGGTCCCGGGTTCAAGCATTCGGCGCCCCCCTCACGCACGCACCAGTCCTCCATGGGGTTCGCCCAGAATTCACCGCCCAGAAAGACCCGGTCATGCGTGCGAGCCCAGGGATCCACGGTCGCCGGCACGGAGGCGGCAGCAAGAGGCCTGCCAACGGCAAGGCTGGCAAGGGTTCCGGCGGTGAAGAGCTTGAGGCTGGTGCGACGGGTCAGGGGCGTGTTCATGAGCCACCGATAACGTCGCACCGGCTGGAAACGATCAAGCTTTTTGCCGAGTGTGTTCAGGGCTCACAAAGGCGGCGCAGGCCCTCAACATCGCCATACTTCACCGCGCCCGGGACAAAGTGAACGTGCCAGGGATCCGTCAGGTCGGCGAAGCGAAAGCCATCGGTCTCGGCCTCAACCCCCGTCAAGCCGAGCAGGGCGCCAGCGGCGAGGGCGATGGCACCGGCTCCGTCGCTACCGCGCAGCTGCAGTCCCTTGAGCGGATACTCGCTGCGACCGCGCATCATGGCGACCATCGTCATGGCATCATGCACCCGGCGGGCAAACAGGCTGGGATTGTATCCAAAGGTGTAGCCACTGAACTCGCGGAAGTCGTTGGGCTTGGCGCGCAGGTTGTCGCCGGCCTTGGGCTGTTCGGTGGCCCCCTGCAGGTAGAGCGAGGGACAGGCGACCGCCTTACCGGCATCGAGCAGGGCGCGCGCGGCCGGAGTCGGTCCGGAGTCTCCGTGGATGCTGGCAGCTCCTTCCAGGCTCAGCCAGAGCACGGCCTCGCCGCGCCAGTTTTTCGGATAGAGAAAGGTCGCGCGCACCTCCTCGCCCTGCGCCTTGAGGCGGCTGACGCCCTCCATGAGCAGGTAGTCGCCGCGGTCCTGCTTGCTGAGCAGTTCGTAGTCGACCTCGCTCGGCGACGGTGGCTGGCGCCCGATCAGCACCTCCCAGGCCGCCCCCACCGTGGCACGCAGGGCGGCCTTGTCGCCACCGCGCACCAGCGGCTGGATGTGCCTGTCATCCTGGGCCGTCATCCAGGCACAGACGGCTTTCTCGTGGGCGGCACCGACCTGATCGCCCGTGGGCGCAGCATGGCCGCCGGTCCAGACCGACAACTCCTCGCGGCCGAGCACGCGGAACTCGCGTTCCACTTCCGGCTGCGACAGGCCGAGGCCGAAGTGCTTGTTGTAGAAGGCGTACATCGCCTGGCGCGACGGCAGGTTGTAGTTGTGGGGGAACTGGGTGGCCAGATGGGCCGTGAGACGGTCGGGCACGCCGAGTTTGGCATAGAGATCCTTCAGCTCAGGCAGCCCCTTGGTTTCCAGTTCCTTGGTCCAATCATCGGCGGCGGTCAGGCCGAGCGGACGCGGCGCCGTGAGCGCGGCGATGTCGATGTTGCCCTGGCCGATGCGCAGGTGATGGCTGTTTTCGCAGGTGCAGCCGCCCTGCATGGCGGTGGACACCATGGCACAGGGAAAGGCGGCACTGACGCGCGGGTCCAGGCCGGCGATCATCATGGTCTGGGTGCCGCCGCCGCTGGCACCCGTGCAGCCGATGCGCTGCGGATCGACCCCTTCCAGGGTCAGCAGGAAGTCGAGCGCACGCAGGCCGTTCCAGGTCTGCAGGCCAAAGTAGGTCTGCAGGCGCAGGTCCGCGCCGGGACTGAGAAACCCCGTCTTCGCAGCCCCATGACGGTGTTCGGTGAACTGCACGGAATCGGCATAGCCGAGCATGTCGTAAAGGAAGGCCGCACAACCCATGCGCGCGAGCTGGACGCAGCGCGCCTGCAGCGGCGACCGCGCCGCGCACTCCAACTCCTCGGCGCCGGTGTCGATCTCCTTCTTCGTCGCCGCCGTGCCGACGCCACGGTCCATGAAGCGGCCATCCGGCCAGTGCCCGTGCGGGCAGAGCACGGCCGGCATTTTCGCCGGGCGCTGCTTCGGCAGGTACAGACTGCCGGTGACGAAGTGACCCGGCAGGCTCTCAAAAAACACGCGGTCGACCGTGTAGTCATCGCCCTCGACCCGGCCGTGCACGACCGCGTTGAGCGGGGTCTTCTCCGGCATCGGCCACAGCCCAGAGGCGACCGCCACGCGGCGCTCAATCTCCGCGCGCCTCGCCGGCCAGGCCTCCTTGGAGGCGACCGGGGCCATGGGGAAGTACCCGTTGAGATCGCGCATCTCGCGCGTCGGCGACTGAGCCGCGGCGAGACCGACGGCGAACAGGGAGAGGAGGACGGGCTTCATGGAGAGGATGAAGCCCATACGGCAGCGGGCGCACCGATTCATCAGTGCGCCCGCGAGCTTTTTGGGAATCCTCCGTTCAGTTGAGCGGCTTCAGTTCCGGCAGGACGAACTTGCCGTCCTTGCGAATCAGTTTGCCATCGAAGCGGATCTCGCCACCGCCATACTCGGGACGCTGGATGCAGACAAGGTCCCAGTGCACCTGGCTGCGATTGCCGTTGTCGGCGACACCCTCGTAGGCCTGGCCGGGGGTGAAGTGGAAGCTGCCGGCGATCTTTTCGTCGAACAGGATGTCGCGCATCGGCTCGCGGATCTCGCGATTGAAGCCGATGGCGAACTCGCCGATGTAACGCGCGCCCTCGTCGCTGTCAAAGATGCGGTTGATCGCCTCGGTGTTGTTGGCGGTGGCCTTGACGATGCGGCCCTTGCTGAATTCCAGGCGCACGGAGTCAAAGGCGATGCCCTGATAGATGGTCGGTGCGTTGTAGCTGATCACCCCCTCGACGCTGTCGCGCACCGGCGCGCTGAAGCATTCGCCATCGGGGATGTTGTGGCGGCCGCCGCAGGCGATCGCCTTCAGGCCCTTGAGGCTGAAACGCAGGTCGGTGCCGGCGCCGGTGATGTGGACCTCGCGGGTCTTGTCCATCAGCTTCTTGAGCGCGTTCATGGCCGGCAGCAGGGCGGCGTAATCGAGCAGGCAGACCTTGAAATAGAAGTCCTCAAAGGCCTGCGTGCTCATGCCGGCCTGCTGGGCCATGGCCGGGGTCGGCCAGCGCAGCACGCACCAGCGCGTCTCATTGACCCGCTGGTTCTGCACCGGCCGCAGGAGCGACATGACCAGCTTCATCTTCTCGGCCGGCACGTCGCTGTGTTCGGTGATGTTGTGGCTGCCGCGCACGGCGATGTAGCAGTCCATCTTCTTCATCAGCGCCAGGTCGCTTTCGGCGATGACCCCGTATTGAGTGGCGTCGGCGTGGCGCAGCAGTTCGCGGCTGACCGTGGTGTCATGCAGGCGCACCAGCGGCCGGCCCTTGGCCTCGACCACGGCACGGATCAGGGCCTGCGGCACGCAGGACGGAACGTCAAAGCAGTCGATCCAGACGAAGTCGCCCTTCTTCACCTGGGTCGAGTAACGGACGAGCTGGCGGGCGAGTTGGTCAACGCGGGGGTCGTGCATGCCGCAGCTTGGGCGGCGGCGACCGACTGGCAAACGGGATTTTGCCGGACCAACCCGCCTCAGCGGGCTGCGCGGGGCTCGCCGAGGTGGCGTCGCAGGAAGTCGAAGCTGCCGACGCCGTGAATCGTGTGCGGCCCGTCGAAGTGCTCGATCTCCGTGCGTTCGCCGAGGCCGAGCTTGTTGTAGAGTCGCCGGACCTTGGCGAACTCGTAGTTGACCCATTCATCGACGCCGACGCCGTCGTTGTGGCCGCGCTCGACCATGAAGGGCCGAGGGGCGACGAGGGCGGCCATCTCGGCATAATTGAAGGTGCCGCCAAGGTTCCACTCCCAGATCTCATACTCATGAGTGAAGACGTAGCTGAGCGGCAGGTCGGTCGTGGCGCACTTGCGCACCCACTCGTTGAAGTCGCCCGAGCAGATGCTCAGGCGGTAGTCGGTCAGCACCGCCGGCGTGCGCATCGCCGACTTGCCACCGTAGCTGAGACCGTAGAAGGCGATTTTGTCGGGACGGGTGAAAGGCTGCGCCTTGAGCCATTCCAGCAGGCGCTGGTGCTGGCCGTTGATGACCGAGTACAGGCTCAGGCCGAGCGGGTGCAACTTGCGCTGCAGCGAGCGGAAGGCGTCCATGCCGCGATAGGGATTGTGCGGAGCGAAGGTGACGTAGCCCTGCTCGGCCAGGCGCAGGGCAAAGGCCTTGTAGGCGCCGAAGGCGCGCACGCTTGGATCGGCCTCAAAGCAGTGCTCGGGCAGGCCCTCCAAGCCGTGCTGGCAGACCACCACCGGCCGGCGCTCCCCCGGCTGCAGATCCTTGGGCAGGGCCAGCCAGCCCCAAGCGAAGACGTCGTCCCAGACATCGAGCACCACCTCGTAAATCGCGACGGTGTCGGTCTCGCGCACCAGCCGGCTGCGCGGGTTGGCGGGTCGATCGGGATCCGGCAGGCGACCGATGACCTCGTTCCAGAAACGCTCGCGCTCGACCGCCGTGCGCTTTTCGAAGGCTTCCAGCGGCTGCAGCGGCAGCGGTTTCCAGAAGCTTTCGTTGCGCTCGGTCTCGACGGTGGCGAGGCGGCGCTGATGAAAGACTTCCAGCTCATGCACCTGGCGACGCTGGCGCTCGCGCATGAACTCGGCGCTCGCTGGGATCGTCACGGCCGGCGACGGCGCTGTTGACGCGGCTCGTGCCACCACCGCGTCCGCGGTCGCCGGCGGCAGCAGATGACGCAACCATTCCCCCGAGGAGGCACCCGCCTCAAACAGCCGGGCCCAGGTTGGATCCAGTCCGCGCGTCAGGTCGAGCGCGCGCCGCAATTCCGCCTGCACGGCCGTCAGTGGCGGCGCACTCAAGACACCGGGCGCCGCCACGGCACGCACCCCCTGCCCCGGGGTTGGCGGCCCGGCGACCGCCGGATAATGATCGTGCCGGACAGCCAACCGACGCGGCGCGATCAGGCTGGCGAGTTCGGCGTCGCCAAACTCGCGCAGCAGCCCGAAGACACTGCGTTCGAGCGGCTCCTGCCAGAGGTTCTCGCGCGGGGCGAAGTGGCCGGCGACCTCGACCGAACCGATGCGCTCGTCGAGGGCACCGGCATACAGCGCCAGCAGGCCGCCCTCGCCATAACCGGCGACGCAGATCGGCAGCGGCTCCGACTGATGGGCGAACCCATCGACCAGGGCCAGCACCTTCTGGATTTCATCGCCGATGACATGGCGACCGAGGATGAAGGACTGGCGATAGATCCACTCGCGATGCGTGACGTTGGTGAAGCGACCGAGCCGCTCGCTGCCGGAAAACTCCGCCTCGCGGCTGAGCAGGACCGGGATGACCACCTGCACACCCGCGCGCATCAGGACGGCGGCAACCGCGCCATTCTTCTGGGCCAACCATTGCTCCGGGGTCTGTCCGGCATCCGGCAGCACGATGACCCGCGCCAGCACCTCGCCCTTGGGCTGGATCAGCAGGCCCTCGCCAAAAACACCATCGAAGACCGGCCAGCGCACGCGATGGAGGGCGGCCTCGGCGGTTTCAGCGACGAGCGACGGCGTGGCCGTACCGCCAACGAACTCCAGCTCCCGCACCGGCAGGCGCGGATCGACCACCCCCAACAGGCGGGCCAGGCGCTGGCGGTTCGGCTGCACCGAGGCGGTGTAGGCGGCCGGCGAGGAAGGATCGCGTCGCCAGTGCGCGGCGCGAGCCGCCACCGAAGCGGCGATGGCGCGGTCGAGGTAGCGGTGGACACCGGCGACCATGCTTGCCGAGAAATCCGGGTCCGGAGTCAGCGGCTGGGTCCCCGGCAGCTGAGCCGCAGCAGCGGCGAGAAGGGCGGTCAGGAGCATCCGACCCGTACGGGCCGAGCCTGCTCGATCACACGCCGCCACCCGAAATCCGCATTGACGACCGGACAAGCGGCGATACTCTCGGAGTTCGCATCAACGCATCATCATTCATCAATACAAACGACAGCATCATGTCCCGCTCCTACATCTTTTCCTCTGAGTCCGTCGGTGAAGGCCATCCCGACAAGGTTTGCGACACCATCTCCGACGCCGTGCTCGACGCCTGCCTTGCCATCGATCCGAAGAGCCGCGTGGCCTGCGAAACCTTTGCCAAGAGCAACATCGTGGTGGTCGGCGGCGAGATCACCATTCCGAAGATTGGCCAGAAGCCGATCGGCGACGTCATCAACATCGACAAGGTGATCCGCGACGCCGTGCGCGGCATCGGCTACATCCACGACGACGATGTCTTCCATGCCGACCGCATCTTCATCAACAACTACCTGACCACCCAGAGCCCGGACATCGCCCAGGGCGTCGATGCCAAGAAGGCGGAAGGCAAGAAGCACGCCGAACAGGGTGCCGGCGACCAGGGCATCATGTTTGGCTATGCCTGCGACGAAACGCCCGAGTTGATGCCGGCGCCGATCATGTTCGCGCACCGCCTCGGCCGTGAACTGACCCGCATCCGCAAGGCCGGCAAGCTGGCCAAGTGGCTGCGCCCCGATGCCAAGTCGCAGGTCTCGGTCGAGTACGTCGACAGCAAGCCGACCCGCATCGTCAACGTCGTCATCTCGACCCAGCACGCGGCGCCGGAAAAGGGCGTCAGCGACAAGCAGCAGCACGCCATGATCGAGAAATTCTGCATCGAGCAGGTCGTCAAGAAGGTGCTGCCGAAAAACCTGCTGACCAAACAGACCGAGTTCCTCATCAACCCGACCGGCAAGTTCGTCGTCGGCGGCCCGCAGGGCGACAGCGGTCTGACCGGCCGCAAGATCATCGTCGACACCTACGGCGGCATGGCCCGTCACGGTGGCGGCGCCTTCTCCGGCAAGG
>CANNUR010000035.1 GCA_947523045.1 uncultured Prosthecobacter sp. | reverse complement strand
TCGCCAAGCGCGAACTGCGCGAGCGCGGTGCCGCCGAAGTCCTGCCCGCCCTGCGCACCTGGTCGGAGGCCCTGCCCAAGGCCAGCGAGGCCGACTGGCACCTGCTGCTTGAAGCCGCCTGGACCCGCGAGGGCCTGAACCGCTTCTCCGCCAAACTCTGGCGCGAACTCTGGGCCGCTCCCGACGCCCGCATCCGCGCCGCCGCCCTGCGCATCCTCAGCCACCGCTGGCGCGAATTGCCCGAAGCGCTGGACGTCCTGAAGAAAGCGGTCGCCGATGACAACGCCCAGGTGCGCCTGTGGGCGGTCGCCGTGCTCGCCGACATGCGCCGGCCCGAGGCCTTCGATGTCGCCATGCGCGTGCTCGACCAGCCCATGGATGAGAACCTCGATTTCCTGCTCGAACTCACCGCCCGCGAGCAGGCCGACCTCTGGCTGCCGGCCTACCAAAAGGAGACCATCACCCTCAACGACAATCCGCGCCACCTCGTCTATGCGATGCGCGCCTCCGGCCGCAACGCGGCCCTCAAGCCGCTGTTCGAGGCCCTCCAGGCCGGCCGCCTTTCCGCCGAGGACGCCGCCGCCGCCCTCGCCATGGCCGGTGATGTCGCCAACGCCGAACAGGCCGCGCAGATGATCGCCATGCTCAACGAGGCCAAGCTCGCCGCCCATCACACCGGCCTGCTCGATGCCCTGCTCAAGGCCGCCACCGTGCGCGCGGTCGTCCCCAAGGACGCGGCTGCCGCGGTCAGCGCCTGGCTGTCCCACGCGAACCCTGAAATCGTCCAGCGCGCCGCCCTGCTCGCCGGCGCCTGGAAAGTGGAGCCCGCCCGCGAGGCGGTCGCCACCCTGCTCAGCGCCGAGGCCTCCAGCCCGGCCCTGCGCCAGGCCGCCATGCAGGGCCTCGCCAGCCTCGGTGGCGTGAAATCGCGCGACTTCTTCGACCAGCTTTTCCAAAGCCGTGCCGACCTGCGCAGCCTCGCCGTGCAGGGCCTCACCGCCACCAGCCCGCAGGTCGCCGCCAAGCGCGCCGTCGAATTCCTCGCCGCCGCCAAGACCAGCGCCGAAGCCGTGCCGATCCTCGACACCTTCCTTCAGAACAAGCAGCTTCCGAACGTGCTCGCCAAGGAACTCGCCGGCAAAACGATCCCCGAAGCCATCGCCCTTGAGGCCGTGCGCCGGGTTTCCACTCGCGGCATCCAGGGCCCGCTCGAAGAGGCCCTGCGCCAGGCCGGCGGCGTCAAGGCGATGGACCAAGCCCTCACCGCCGAACAGATGGCGGCCCTGGTCGAAAAAGTGAAGAGCCTCGGCGATGCCAAACGCGGCGAGGACATCTACCGTCGCGCCAACCTGCTCTGCCAGACCTGCCATGCCATCGGCGATGCCGGCGGCGTGCTCGGCCCGAACCTCGTCAGCATCGGCGGCAGCGCCCCGGTCGACTACCTGATCGAGAGCCTGCTCAACCCGAGTGCCAAGATCAAGGAAGGCTACCACATGGTCATCGTCACCACCAAGGACGGCAAGGTCGTCAGCGGCGGCCTGGTCCAGGACGGCAGTGAGGAACTCGTCATCCGCGATCCCGCCAACCAGCTGCAGCGCGTGCCCAAGTCGCAGGTCGCCAGCCGCCAGATGAGCCCCGCCAGCATGATGCCACCCGGCCTCACCGCCAGCCTGCGCGAGGATGAATTCGTCGACCTCGTCCGCTTCATGTCCGAGCTCGGCCGCGAGGGCGACTACAAGATCAAGCCGAACCGCTACGTGCGCACCTGGCGTGTCATGGGCCAGATGACGGGAGAGCAGATCGACCACGTCCGCCACGTCGGCCTGCACGCCCTGCACGAGAAGGACGGTGCTTATCCCTGGGAACTGCGCTTCTCCAAGGTCGGTGGTGAACTGCCGCTCAACGAGGTGACTCAGGCGAAGATGTACCCCTGGTTCCCGAAGATCGCCCAGTTCACCCTCAAACTCGACAGCCCCGGCAAGGTCAAGCTCGGCCTCAGCAGCACCAAGGCCGTTGAGGTTGTCGTCGGTGAGGCCGCCCTCAAGGAAGTGACGCCCGAACTCGTGCTCGACCTGCCCGCCGGCAGCCATCCCGTCACCCTCGTCATCGGCCGCGACGCCGGCGACCTCGCCGGTTTCCATGTCGAGATCCTCGAAGGCGCCGCCCAGGTCGCCAACTGAGCCCGCGCTTGCCCCTTGCCGCCGCCCGCGCCATGCTGGCTGCCACATGCTCCTGTAGCTCAACGGTTAGAGCAGGGGACTCATAATCCCTTGGTTCCCGGTTCGAATCCGGGCGGGAGCACTCTTTCGGCGCGCCAGGCACCCGGCGTCATGCCAAAACGCCGGCGGAAGTGCTGGCCAAAACGCGAGACATCGCGGTAGCCGACGCGTTTGGCAATGCGGGCGATGGGCATCTGCGTGGTGGCGAGCAGTTCGGCGGCCTTTTCCAGGCGCAGCTTCTGCAGATAGCCCTGAAAGCTCAGGCCGTGGTGCTGGCGAAAAAGTCGGCTCAGGTTGCCCGCGCTGGTGAAGGCGATGTTTCGCGCCACATCCGTCAGCCTCAGCGGACTGTGCAGGCGGAAGGCGAGATGCGCGGCGGCACGCTGCAGGGGATCGCCCGGCGCCTCGGCCTCGGCGCGGGACTTTTCCGCCACGCGAAACCACACGGCCTCGACATGGCTGCGCGCCGCATCCTCGGCGGCAGCGGGATCCCCCAGGGCAATGGTTTCAACCAGGTGCTCATGTTCGTCGGCCAACACGCGCGCATCCGGGTAGTAGTCCTCAAAACCCCGGCCGTGAAACTGCAGCAATCCCTGCCAGGCCAGCCGCCATGCCTCCCTCAACTTCGGCACCTGCGCGAGCTCAATGATCGTTTCATGCAGCTCCAGGTCGGCTTCGCGAAAGCCGGCGTAGTCACGCACGCGCAGAGCCCGGGTCAGGCGCTTGAGGATGGCACGCAGGTTCCCAAGCTGTTCCGGTGAGCCGGCGGCGTGACAGGCCGCATGGCGGGCGGCAAAGCCCTCCAGCAGTGAACGCAGTTCCGAGAGGCGGCGCAGTTCCGTGGTGTTCATATCAGAATAGGCGAAATAGGGCAGCGGAGTATGTGTCAGAACTCAAAGGAAGGCACCCTATCGTCAGGGTTTGAAGAACGAATCGGCAACAGCGTTTCATCACAGCATCGGCATTTCGTTATGCCAAATCAACCACGCAACTTCCAACCATGATCATGCCCGAAAAAGTCCCCTTTGGTGTCATCGCTCCGATGACGACGCCTTTTACCGACGATGGCGATTTGAACGCCAAAGCCATCCGCAGCCAGGTGGAGTTTCTCGTCCGCGAGCGGGCGGACAGCCTCGCGGTCGGCGGTTCCACCGGTGAAGGTCAGACGCTCGAGCCCGAGGAACTCCGCGCCTGCGTCAGTGAAGTGCGCGCATCGATGCCCGCGGACATGCCCCTGGTGGCCAGCACGATCTGCGACAGCACCCGCCAGGCGATCCGCAGCATCAAGGCGGTCGAGGGGCTCGGCGTGGATGCCATCCAGCTCACGCCAGTGCACTACCTCTTCCGCCCGGACGATGAGATGATGATCGAGCATTTCCGCGTCATTCACGAGGAGACCGGCATGCCGCTGATCATCTACAATGTGGTGCACTGGTGCTATCTCTCGCCGGAACTGACCGTGCGCCTCATGAACGAGGTGCCGGGCGTGATGGGCATCAAGCAAAGCGCGGGCGACTTGAAGCTCTTCGCCGATCTCATGATCAACGCGCCCAAGGACCGCAAGATCTACAGTGCCGTGGATGCGCTGATGTATCCGTCCTTCTGCCTCGGCACGCCGGGTGTCATCGCCGCCACACCCTCCGGCATTCCGCGTGCCACGGCCCTGCTGCGCGATGCCGTGGCGAAGGGCGATCACACGAACGCGCGCCGTCTGCACGAGGCCATCCTGCGCTTCTGGAACGCCACCGATCACTACAATCTGCCTGCCTGCATCCGCTACGCGCAGTCGCTGCAGGGCGTCCATGCCGGCTTCCCGCGCATGCCCATGCGTCCGGCCACCGAGGCGCAGAAGGCGAAGATCAAGCCTGCACTCGAAGCCGTGCTGAAGCTGGCGGACGAGTTGTCTTGAAGCGCCCTGAACTGCGGCAGCCTGCTGGCCTTCGCAGTCCGAATGACACATCTTTACTAACAACGAGCGCCTTTTCCCCGGCAGCAGGGCTGCCGCCACCCCAAAGCGGCAGCGGGCTGCCGCAGTCCAAGGATTCATCCCATGACCAGCGGCATCCTCTTCATCGTCGTGCTCACCACGCTCGCCGTGGTGTCTGAACGTGTGAAGTGGCTCAGCGGACTGCGTTTCACCTTCCTGGTGCTCGCCTTTGGTGCGGCAGCCTTCACCTTTCCGGCTTGGTTCATCGCGCCGGGTGGTTTTGAACTGAAGCGGCTCATCGCACCTCTTGTTCAGCTCATCCTGCTCTGCATGGGCCTGACGCTGACACTGGCCGATTTCACCCGTGTCCTCTCGGCGCCGCGGGCGGTGACCATCGGTGCAGCCTTGCAATACAGCGTCATGCCTCTGGCTGGCTGGGCTTTCGCCAAGCTTTTCGCTCTGGATCAAGAGGTGGCCGCCGGCCTCATCCTGATCGGCTCCTGCCCGGGCGGTGTCTCCTCCAATGTCATCACCTACCTCGCAAAGGGCAATGTGCCGCTCTCGGTGACCATGACGGCGGTCTCGACGCTGCTGTCGCCCTTGGTCACGCCGTTTGCCATGCAGGGGCTGGCTGGAACCTACGTGCCGGTCGCCGTTGGCCCAATGATGTTCTCCATCCTGCAGATGATCCTCGCGCCCCTCGCCATCGGCTTTGCCATCCGGCGTTTCCTGCCGCGTGTGGCCGACCAACTCGTGCGCGTGCTGCCCGTTTTGGCGATGCTGTCCATCGCCGTCATCGTCGCCATCACCGTGGCGCTGTCGCGCGATGATCTGGTCAAGGTCGGTCTGGTCCTGCTCGCCGCCTCCGCCTGCCACAACGCCACCGGCTATGCGCTCGGCTACGGCGTGGCGCGCCTGCTGGGCCTCGACGCCCGTGACAGCCGCACTGTCGCCCTGGAGGTCGGCCTGCAAAACGGCGGCATGGCCACCGGCCTCGCCTTCCACGTTCTCCACAGCCCCGCCGCCGCCCTTGCCGCCGCCACCTTCGGCCCCTGGAGCGCCATCACCAGTTCCGCGCTCGCCTCGTGGTGGAGCCGGCGCACCGATCCATCCCCACCCCGATGACCCCCTGGCTCTGCCTCCTCTTGCTCACCGGCTGGCACATGGCCGCGCTGGCAGACTCCGCGCGTCCAAACCTGATCGTGCTGCTCACCGACGACCAGCGCGCCGACGACCTCGGCTGCTTTGGCAACCCGGTCATCCAGACGCCGCACCTCGACTCGCTGGCGCAGCGCGGGGTGCGTTTCACGCGGTTCTTTGTCACCAGCTCGATCTGCATGGCGAGCCGCGCAAGCTACTTCACCGGCCGCATCGAGCGCAGCCACGGCTGCAACTTTTACTACCGACCTCTCGCTGCCAAGGACTGGTCGCGGAGCTATCCCGTGTTGCTCAGGCAGGCGGGCTACCGCACCGGATTCATCGGCAAGTTCGGCGTGATCATCGAGGATCGGCCGGACGGTCTGGCGGCAGGGGATTTCGACACCTTCGGCGGCTTTCGCGGGCAGGGCGATTATTTTCCGCAGGGCAAAGACGGCCCACACCTCGATCATCTCATGGGAGATCAGGCACTGCACTTCCTGCGAGGCGCAGCGGAGGACGGCAGGCCCTTCTGTCTCTCTGTCAGCTTCAAGGCGCCGCACGATCCGCTGACGCCCGATCCTGCCTTTGCAGGCTTGCATGAGAATGCGAAGCCACATCTGCCCGCGCCACTGCCGTTTCGTGAAGTGGACGGCCTGCCTTCCGTCTTCGGAGAATCGGCCTGGTATGCGCGGCTGAGCTGGCAGAAACATTGTTCCAGCGAGGCGCGGCTGCATGAGTTCATCCGCCAGCGCTACCGCCTGATCGCCGGAGTGGATGCGGCCGTGGGGCGCGTCCTTGCGGAACTCAAGCGGCTCGACCTCGCCGACAACACGGTCATCCTTTTCTCCTCCGACAACGGTTACTACTACGGAGAGCACGGATTGAACACGAAGTTTTACCTGCACGAGGAATCCATTCGCGTGCCGCTGATCGTCATGGACCCGCGCCAGCCGGAGCGCGCCGGGACCGCCGTGGACGCGCTCACCGCCAACATCGACCTCGCACCCACGCTGCTCGAACTTGCCGGACTTACCGCACCCGAGGTCATGCAGGGCCGCAGCCTGCTGCCGCTGATGCGTGGCGAAACGCCCGACGCCTGGCGTGAGGCGCTGCTCTGCGAAAACCTCGCCAAGGAGCGCCGTCCGATGTGCGACGTCATCCGCACACGTGACTGGAAATACATCGCCTACTTCGAGACGAAGCCACTGCAGGAGGAGCTGTATCACCTGGCTGACGATCCGCGCGAGCAGCGCAATCTGGCTGACGATCCCGCGCACCAGGCGACGAAGCAAAAGCTCGCCGCGCAGTTGCAGGCGATGCGGGTCGAGCAATCGGGCACGCAGGACGGCTTCCCCGCATGGATTCAATCCCAGAAAGAAAACACCGCCAACTGGCAGGGCTACCGTGACGCCTACCAACGCCTCAAACGGCCATGAATCCAACCCTCAAATCTCACATGAAACACGTCCTTCCCCTGCTTTTCGCTCTGGCTTCGTCACTCCACGCTGAGACTTGGTCGCTGGATGCGCCCGCCGCGGACACTTGGATCGTTCGCGGCGCCGTCACACCGGCTGCAGGTGTCGCCGGGCAGAGCCTGGTGCTTGATGGCGAGTCGCTGATCGAACTGAAGGACAGCACATCGCTCGCCAGCGGCGAGTTCACCATCTCGCTCTGGTTTAATCCCTACGATCTCACCGGCGGGCAGCAGATGATCGCGGGCAAAAACCGCTACTCGCGCCATGAGCGCCAATGGAGCCTCATTCTCGAACCGGACGGACGCTTGAAGGCCTATCTGCATCAGGGCGGCTGGTGCACGATTTCCTGCGCGGAGCCGCTGAAAGCGGGCACGTGGCATCAGGTGACGCTGGCGGTGGGCGCGGACAAGACGGCGCTCTATCTGAATGGAAAGCCTGTTGGCGAGGCAGCGCTGACGAAGCCCGTCGCCGCCACGGAGGCGCCCATCACGCTCGGCGGCATCTGGGATGCGGGCGGTGTTCGCCAGGCTTTTCACGGGGCTTTGGACGAGTTTTCGCATGAACCACGTTTCCTTTCCGCGGAGGAGATCGCGACCAGCTACCGGCCGGTGGCGGCCACGCACGAGGTGCCTGTGGTAGCGACGGGATTGCCGCTGTGGGACACCGCAAGGCCGATGCCGAAAGCCGCCGAACTGCCGCAGGCGGCGGGCGCTGAATTTCACGTCATCAAAAAGAAGCGCCCCGACAAGGATGGAGCCAACTGGACGCTCGGTGTCGGGCTCGCCTGGCACAAGGGCCGGCTCTACGCCTCCTACGGCTTCAACCAAGGCCATGAAAACACCCCTACTGAGGAGGCGCATGTGAAGGTGAGCGGAGACGGCGGCAAAACCTGGGGCACGCCCGTGGTGATGGATGACGGCGAGGGAAATCTCGGGGTCAGCCACGGTGTCTTCCTTTCGCATGAAGGGAAGCTGTGGGCCTTCATGGGCGCGTTTTACGACAAGTTCCAGCGCACCCACACCCGCGCCTATCTGCTGAATGAATCGAGCGGCGCTTGGGAAAAGCGTGGTGTCGTGGTGGGCGGCGGATTTTGGCCGATGCAGGAGCCTCAGCGCATGGCGGATGGGAACTGGATCATGTCTGGCGCACGAGTGGACCGGGGCGATGGCGACCAAACAGCGGTGCCCGCCGTGGCCATCAGCCATGGCGACGATTTCACAAAGTGGGACCTCGTCGCGATCCCGACCGCGCCCGGTCTTGGGAAGATCTGGGGCGAATCCACGGTCATCGTGGAAGGCCCGCGCATCACCAACCTCTCCCGCTACGGCAAAAAGGCGCTTGCGCTGCTCTCCACGAGCGAGGACTTCGGCCGCACCTGGACACCCTCCGCGCCGTCGAACCTGCCCATGGCCACCAGCAAGCCCTACGCGGGGACCTTGAGCACCGGCCAGCGTTTCCTCGTCTGCACCACCACCGCCGACACCGGTGGCCGGCGCTCGCCCCTGACCATCGCCGTGAGCAAACCGGGCGAGACGCTGTTTCACAAAGTCTTCCTCATCCGTCCCTCGGTATTCGACGGCACTCCCGGCGTGTCCGATGCGCGGGCCGACTTCAGCTACCCCTACGCCGTCGAGCATGAGGGCAAACTTTACATCGGCTACACCCACAAGAGCCATGTCGCGAACGAACTGGCCGTGGTGCCTATCGCCTCGCTCCAGGAGCCCAAGCCGGTGTCATTATGGAAGGGAGGCGCGATTCCCAAGGCGGCCGACCTGCCCGTGCTCAAGAACGTGCGCTTCTCGGTGATCAAACCCTACGAGTTCAAGAAAGACGGCTACCGCTTCCTGCACGGGGTCGGCCTGGGTTTCCACAAGGGCCGGCTCTACGCCAGTTTCGGCCACAACCAGGGTGGCGAGAACACCGACACCGAGGAGGCGCGCTTCTGCGTCAGCGACGATCAGGGCCGCACCTGGAGCGCGGTGCAAACGATGGACGACGGCGGTCCGGAGGTGGCCGTCAGCCACGGCGTCTTCCTCTCGCATCAGGGCTCGCTCTGGGCCTTCATGGGGGCCTACACCGGCACGATGGTGGGCATTCACACCCGGGCTTACCGACTCAATGAAACGACAGGGATCTTCGAGAAGCTCGGCGTGGTGGTCGAAGGCGGCTTCTGGCCCATGCAAGAGCCGATTCGCATGGACGACGGCAACTGGATCCTGTCCGGCATCTCGGCCGGGGGCGACGCGCCGGCGGGCGGCAAGCATCCCGCCGCGGTCGCGATCAGCCATGGCGACAACTTCCTGAAATGGGACCTCGTGCGCCTTTCGCAGGTGCCCGGTCTCGGCAAGGTCTGGGGGGAGTCGACCGTCCTCGTCGAGGGCAAACGCATCACCAACCTCAGCCGCTACGGCGCCCAGGCCAACGCCCTCACCGCCACCAGCGAAGACTACGGTCGCACCTGGACGCTCATGCGGCCGAGCAACCTGCCGATGGCGACGAGCAAGCCCTACGCCGGCGTTTTGAGCACCGGCCAGCGCTATCTGGTGTGCAGCACCAGCGCCGATGGCGGCGGGCGCCGCGCCCCGCTGACGATCGCCGTGAGCCAACCCGGCGAGACCTTGTTCTCCAAAGTCTTCGTCATCCGCCACGCCCTCTTCCCCGAAGGCCCGGGCGAGTCGCATGAACGCGCCTCCCTCTCCTATCCCTATGCCATCGAGCACGAGGGCCACCTCTACGTCGGCTACTCGAACAACGGCGGCAACGTCGGTCGCATCGGCGAAGGGCGCGAGCTGTGGAACAACAACAGCGCGGAGCTGGCGGTGATTCCTCTTGGGGAGTTGACGTGGTAGCGAGCTGGGACAGGCAGGGCCGGGCTGCCCTCAGTCCGGCGAATAGGGGCAGAGGCGCGGCCACCTTGCCGAACCCGGCCCTCTGGGACAGAGAGCCCTACCTTCATCTCACTCGTACTTCAGCCAGGCCGTGGCCGTGCAGGCGTCACTGGCGGTGACCCGCAGCCAGCGGGCCTGGACGGCGGGCTCGAACTCGAGGCGGGCCTGTTCGCCGGGCGACACCTCGCGGTGCTGCCAGGTGACCCAGACGCCGGTGCCGGTGAGGTCAAGTTCGACGCGGAAGTACACCGGCACGTTCTGGTCGTGCTCCAGGATGAGCGAACGTCGGTCGTAGCCCCAGAGCAGGTAGGGATCACTCGCCTCGCCGGCCTTGACCTGGCTGTCCTTCCACGGGCCGCCCTCACCGCGCGGTTTGCCCAGCTTCCACAAGTCGTCGATGGCACCCGCCCAAAGTGCGGCCTTACCGTCGTCGCTGCGCAGCACGTGCTCGCCCGCCGGCGCTTCGGCACGGACACCGCTCATCAGGAACAACCCGCGATAACCGCCAAAGTCGGTGACGCGCAGAGGGTGCGAACTCACTGGCCGGATCTTGGCAAAGCCGTCGGCATTCTCCGCCGGCAGCTCGAAGAAGGTGCCGGCAACGTTGAGCATGTCGCGCTCGGTGGCGACCTCGCGGCAGAGACGCAGCCCGCCGGCGCGGGTGGCTTCATCGAGGCCGCGCGTGGCGCGAGGCAGGCGCCAGCGCCGGCCGCGGTCATCGACGATGAGTACGCTGGCTTCGTCGAGAGTGACCACGTCCTTCGGAATGGCGATTTTGTCCTGCACCCAGGCAAGGGTCGCGGGATCCTCGACGCGCCGCAGATTCAACCCGCCATCGAGTTCGTAATAGCCGGCCTCGGTGGCGAAACTGAGCGTGCGCTTGTCCTCGCCGCGCGGGCGAAACAGGCCGGTCAGCGCTGCGGCCCCGCCGACGCGAGCGACGCCGTCAAAGATCGGATCGGCCTCGCTGCCACGCGCATCGCCGTTGCTCAGCGTGATGACGGCGCTGAAGTCGGCACCGTCGTTTTCAGCCGTCCAGGTCAGCCATTCGTCCTCGCCGGTGACCTCCACACGTTTGGCTTCGCCCTTGGCATGATCGATGAGCCAGAGACTGCGATGCTGCCAACCGGCTACCAGGAAAGGATCGCTCTTCTGACCCTTCTGCACCGCTTCGCGCAGCCAGAGCGCGCCGCTGGCCGGAGCCGGCCCGAGCTGACCGGGCGTGGCGGAGTCGGTGAACCAAAGATTGCTCTGCGACTGGCCAATGCTGTCGATGCCCCCCTTGATCCGGCGCTTGTTGAGGAATTCCGACTTCGCCGAATCATCGCAGCCGAAGACCAGGCGATCGTTCCAGCGACAAAAATCGCCGATCACCTTCAGGTAGGCGCTGCGCACGCGGATGCCAGTCGGGTTGGCCGCCGAGAAGGTGCGCGGGAAGCGCCAGAAGGCGCCGTGCATGGTCATGAGCAGGTCGTCCTCGCCGATGTCGCGGATGCGCGGCCATTCGGTATTCCAGCCGTGGGCGCCGTCGTAGCTGTGGCTGACCTTGGGCAGGCGGAAACTCTGCCAGCGGCCGCCATCGAGCAGCAGGAGCAGGAGCGACTTGGCATCCCAGCCGATGCTCCAAACCGGATCCTCCGGCTTGCCACCTTCCAGGCCGCCGGGGCCGGTGACCTCGGTGAACTGGTTGCGGCGGACGAGCTGCCAGTCGCCTTGGCCCGTCCACTCGGCGAGGGCACCGCTCGGCGTGGTCGGATCCTTGAGCGCTCGGTCACCGCGCTCGCCGTTGTTGGCATAGATGAGCCGGCCTTGGCCGGAATACAGGCCCTTGCCGTGGTAACCGGGCAGTTGCGATTCCAACTCGGCGAGCGGTGTCTCGACCTGAAAGCCGGCCTTCAGCGGATTGCCGTCGCGGATGAGGTTGCGCACGGCCAGCGTGTGCACATCGACCTCGTACAGCCCTTCCTCCATCGTCGCATGGTACACCTTGTTCGCCGGATCAGTCAGGTGGCGCGCCGTGCCGGTGAGCCGGCCCGGCATGCGCTGCGGCGGCACCACCCGCACCCTGCCCTCGGCATCGATGACGTAGGGCCCGATAAAGAGCTGCTGCGACTCCCGGTGGATGAACCGGTTCGCCGGCGTGCCGCCAACGCTTTCCGGTCGCACGATCTGCTTCAGTTCCGGCGTGATCTCATAGAGTTTGTCGCTCGAACCGAAGGGCAGGTGCGGTCCGTAGGTGATCACCCAGAGCCGGCCCGCCCAGGGCACGACGGCGCCGGTGCCGCACTCGCCCTCGCGATTGAACATGGCGAGCGACGGCTGAATGCCGCTGATCAGGCGCGGTTGCTGAGCGCCGAGCAGGCCGGCGAAAACCGCGGAAAACAGAAGGATGGACTTCATGCGGCCAGCAAAGCCGGCCCGTGTCCGCCGGCAACCGCGGCCTGTTATGCCGGAAGGAAAAGGCTTATACCTCCGGCACTTGCGCAGGCCGGCGCTTCCGCCCAACCTGCAGAATGATCGAACCGCTCCCGGCCGAATCCTGGCGCAGCCTGCGCCACGAGTGGCTGTGGGTGTATCGCGGCCCCGTGCCTTCGACCGGCCATTGGTCGGCGGAGATCCGCGTGCCGCCGGGCGTGTTCTTCGTCGAACGCGGCGAAGCCCGGCTGCTCGCCGAGGGACGCGAAGTCGTCGCCCTGCCGGGACAGGCCTTCTTCTCCAAACCCGGTCTGCGCCGGCAGTGGTTCGCGCCCGGCACGCGCCTGCTGTCGGTCGGTTTCCGCAGTCACTGGCCGGATGGCTCGCCCCTGCTCAGTGCAGGACTGAACTGCGTGCTGGACGCACCAGCCCTGCGCAGCGCCACCCTGCGACTTTTCCGGCAGGTTCACTCGGGGCGACAGGTCGTGACCTACCGCGAGGCCATCCAGCCTTCATGCCGATGCAGCGCCGATTGGGCCGATCACGACGCCGCCTTTCTGGCCTGGCTGGCGGTCTGCCTGCAAACCCTGGCCGACGCCGGTGTCGGAATCGCCGGACGCACGGATCGCAACCGTCGCCTCGCCCAGCAATTGCTCGACTGGCTGAACGCCCTGCCGCCCGAACAAGCCACCCCTTCCTTGCCGCCCGATTTCCCGCTCCGCCCACGCCGGGCTGAGCAACTGCTGCGCGAGCTGCTCGGGCTCGGCCTGCGCGAGTTCCTGGAAAAGCGTCGCCTGGCGAACGCCCGCGAACGCGTGCTGACCGGCATCGAGCCGCTCAAAGCCATCGCCTTCAGCCTCGGCTTCCGCCACGCCTCGCACTTCACCGCCTGGTTCCGCCGCCACACCGGCCAATCCCCCTCCGCCTGCCGCTCTGGCGGCACGGAGGCGGTTTAGAGCGGAGAGCGAAGGGCATGGAGCCTAGAGACTCTCAGCTCCTGGCCCTCACACTCGCCCCCTCGATCCAGCGTGGCGGGATCATGATCTGGCGGGGCACGGCAGGCACGCCGCGTTCGTTTTGCGAGAGCTGGGTGACCACCAGATCGACGGCGGCGGCGGCCAGGTGGTCGCGCTGCTGGTAGATGCCGGCCAGGCCGGCCATGCGCGGGGTCCAGTCGTGGGCGACAAAGCCGATGTCCGCCGGCACGCGCAGGCCGAGCCGGCGCAGCCAGGCGGGCACATGGGTGTCGAAGGTGATCAGGGCATCGGGCCGATGCGCCTGCATCCAGCGGGCGAAGACCTCGTAGCCGCGGCTGATGTCGTTGCTGGGAAACAGCAGCAGCGGCACGCGCTCCGTCTCCGGCAAGTCCTGCTGCCAGTGAAACAGGCCGCCGCTGTAGCCGAACTGCGAGCGGTTGACGATCCACTGGGTCACCGCCACGCCGATGCGCCGGTAGCCGCGCGCTGCCAGTTCCTGGGCCGCCGTCTGGATGCCGAGCGTCATGTTGCCCGCGCACATGTGCAGCGCCGGCTCGCGCATGGCATACCCAAAAGTGACGGCAGCGAACGACGAATAATCGAGGCGGGCACAGGGCAGTTGCAGGCTTTGCGGGGAAACGATGACGCCCTCGATGCCGCGTGCGTGCAGGATCTTTTGCAGTCTGCGCGGCGTCAGGCTGTCGCGCCCGAGCCAAAATTCCTCAACCTCGTAGCCATGGCCGCGCGCGCGCCGGCGGATGTCCTCGATCGGCACGTACTGGTAGGACGACGTCAGCAGGCCGTCCTGCGGCACCGCCTCGCGGATCACCGCGATGACCGCACGGATGCGCACCTGCTTGCGCGCCCGCACCAGGCCCATCAGGCGCGCCAAATGCGGGTCGGGCTGATACTCGAGCGCCTGCGCCGCGGCAAGGATGCGGTTGCGGGTCGCCTCCGCCACCCGCGCCTGGCCGCGCAGGGCGCGCGACACCGTCATCACCGAAACACCGGCGGCGCGGGCGATGTCCTGAAGCGTGGCGGGCGAGGCGGCCATGTCCACCGCTAGCACAGCGCGGCCAGAGCGCTGGAAAAAACGCGCGCCCGATCCCGCACTCCGGCGGGTGCGCCCACGCGGAACCGTAGGATCGTTCACCAGAACAACGGTTTGGAGGAAAGACACCATTTCCCCCTGAATTCCGTCGTTCGGCTAGCGATGGCGCCACCCCGGCGCCGTGGCCGCGTTTGCCAAAACGCGGGCTTGAGGAGACCTGCCTTCCCGGTTGATCTCCCGCAGCCGCCGCCTTTGCTGACGGCTCATGCATCTCTTCCCCGCCCCGCTGCAAGACCGCCTGCACCAGGCCGGCATCCTCGCCGTGCTCATCCTGGAGAATGCCGACGACGCCGCACCACTGGCAAGCGCGCTGTATGAAGGCGGCATCCGCGCCATGGAACTGACTCTGCGCACACCGGCCGCGCTGGAGGCCCTGCGCCGGATCCGCGCCGAGGTGCCGGAAATGATCGCCGGGGCCGGCACCCTGCTGCGGCCCGACCAGGTCGACGCCGCCCAGGCGGCCGGGGCGGCCTTCGGCGTGGCACCGGGCTGCAACCCGCGCGTCCTCGAGCATGCGCTCGGCTGCGGCCTGCCCTTCGCACCCGGGGTCTGCACGCCGACCGACATCGAGCTGGCGCTCGAAACGAACGCCCGGCTGCTGAAGTTTTTCCCGGCCGAACCCTGTGGTGGCCTGGCCTACCTGCGCACGGTGGCGGCACCCTTTGCCCACCTCGGCGTGAAATTCATCCCGCTCGGCGGCATCGGTCCGGCCAATGCCGAGGCTTACCTGCGCGAACCCTCGGTGCTCGCCCTCGGCGGCTCCTGGCTCGCGCCACGCGAGCTCGTGCAGCAGCGCGACTGGGCGACGATCCGCAGCAACGCCCGCGCGGCGGCGGATTTGGTCGCAAAGGTGCGCGGCGGCGCCTGATCAGGCCTGCCACTCCGGCACCGAGCGTGCGATCTTCCACAGCAGGCGATCGAGCACCGCGCTCGTGTCGCTGCCGGGCTGCTCGCGGTTGCGCCGACGCGTATTGGCCAGCGCCGCCCAGCACAGGCCTGAGGCGGTGCGCACGGCCAGCGTGCTGGTACCCGGCAGGCTGCCGCCGTGCCACCAGTTCGGGCGGGCGTTGACACTCCAGCCGCGCGCGTAGTTGGGCCCGGCCTCGGTCGGTGTGGTCATCGCGCGCAGGGTCTCCGGCTGGAGCAGGTCGGGCACACCAGGATGGCCATCGGTGTGCACCAAAAAGCGCAGCGCCTCCTCGGCACTGGCCAGCCAGCCGCCATGGGCATCCATGCGCCGGACATTCAAGCCCGGCCGATACGGATCCTCTCCCTTCATCCCATGGTACACGACCTCGCCGGGCTGACGCTCGGCGCGGGTGGTGCCAGCCAGGGTCATGGTCGCAGCGCCACAGGGCTTCAGCACCAGTCGACGTGCCGCGGCTTCGTAGGATTCGCCGGTGACGGCCTCAATCAGGCGGCCCAACAGGCAGTAGCCGAAGTTGGAGTAGGCGTAGGTTTCGCCGGGGCGACCTTCCAGCGGCACGGCACGCAGGGTCCAGGCGATGAGTTCCTCGTGGTTCATCGCGCTCTTTTGAAACATCGGGTCGTTCTTTTTGTTGCCCCAGCCGCCGCTGGTATGGGTGAGCAGGTGGTGCACGGTGATCTCGCGATGCACCGGTTTCGGCGCCGGAAACTGCGCCAGCCGCCCGTTCGGGCCAAAGACCCGGTCCTCGGGCTTCAACCGGCCCAACTCGAACAGCCGGTGCAGCACCACCGAGGTGATCGGCTTGGAGACGCTGGCGAGGCGAAAGCGATGCTCCGGGGTGCAGGGCTCGCCAGGCGCTGCCTCGCCAAAGGCGGTGCGATACACGACCCGGCCATGGCGGGCGATGGCAATCGACAGCGCCGGGATGCCATGTTCGCGGCAGGCCGCCTCCACCTGCTCGTCCAGCGCACTCCGGACTGTTTCACTCAACTCCGTTTCCTGCGCCCGCAACGATGGAACGACAAAACCGGCCGCGAAGGCCTGCAGACAACGGCGACGGTTCCAGCCTGCCATGTCATATAAAATACGGCTTTCCCGGCCCCATGGGAAGCCCATTCGATCGTGCATCGACCGATTTTTCCGCCTATCTGCTCCTGCTGGACCTTGCGGGTGCCCGGAAATCGACAAGACCCACGCTCGAATGCTTGGCCGCGGCGCACGTCCATGCTTGACTGACCTGCGCATGACTCCGTCGCCCTCCGCCACCCCTGCCGCCGTCACCACGTCCGGCAAGTGGCTGCGTGCCGACGGCGCCCGCTGGTCGCTACGCGGGGTCAGCTACGGGCCGTTTCGACCCAATCCCCGCGGCGAACCCTTCCCGGACGACAGCCGCCTGGCCGAGGACTTCGCCCACATCCGCCGCCTCGGTTTCAACACCGTGCGCATTTATGAATCGCCCAGCGACGCCGTCCTGACTGCCGCCCGGCGCGAGGGCCTGCATCTGCTGGTCGGGATGGCTTGGACCGATCATGTCGATTTCCTGCGCGACCCGGCGGCACGCCAAGCCATCCTCGCCGCCGTGCGGGCCGAGGCGGTACGCCTGGCCGATCACCCGGAAGTCGCCGCCCTCATCGTCGGCAACGAGATCGAAAAAACCCTCGTGCGCTGGCTCAGGCCGGCGCGGGTGCGCGATTTCCTCGAAGACCTCATCGCAGCCGGCCGTGCCGCGGCACCGCAGCGACTCTTCGCCTATGCCGGCTATCCGAGCACGGAATACCTCATGCCGCGCAACGCGGATTTCGTCGCCTACAACGTCTACCTCGAAGATCCCTCGGCCCTGCGCGCCTACCTGCTGCGACTGCAAAACCTGGCGGGCAACAAGCCGCTGGTGATCACCGAGTACGGACTCGACGCCGCGCGCCACGGCGAGGCCGCCCAGGCGGAGGCGCTGCGTGCGCAACGCCGCGCCCTGCGCGAGGCCACCGTCGCCGGCGACGTCTGGTTCAGTTACACCGACGAATGGCAGCGCGGCGGCCGGGCGGTCGAGGGCTGGCAGTTCGGCCTGGTCGATGCCGACCGCCGCGAACGACCCGTCTGCCAGGCCTGCACGGAACCGGAAACACCCTCATCCGCACCGCGGCCGCGTTTCTCGGTCATTGTCTGCACCCACAACGGCAGCGCCACCCTGCGCGCCTGCCTGGAATCGCTCGGCCGGCTGCAGTATCCCGATCATGAAATCCTGCTCATCGACGACGGCTCGACCCAGGACATCGCCGCCATCGCCCGCGACTTCCCCTTCGTTCGCCGCCACCGCCAGGAACACGCCGGCCTGAGCGCGGCGCGCAACCTCGGGGCCAAACTCGCCACGGGCGACATCCTGGCCTACACCGATGACGACTGCCTCGCCGAACCGGACTGGCTCGACCGCCTGGCAGAAGCCTTCGACGACCCGCAATGGGTGGCCGCCGGCGGTCCCAACATCCCGCCGCAGCCGCGCAACCGCACCGAGGCCGTCGTCGCCGCCGCCCCGGGGGCACCGGTGCATGTCCTGCTCGACGACAGCGAGGCCGAGCACCTGCCGGGCTGCAACCTGGCGATCCGCAAGCAGGCCCTGGTGGCCATCGACGGCTTTCGCATTCAATACGTCGCCGCCGGCGATGATGTCGATGTCTGCTGGCGCCTGCGCGGAGCCGGGGGCCACCTGCGCTACGTGCCCGGCGCCATGGTCTGGCACCACCGTCGCTACCAGGCGCGCGCCTACCTGCGCCAGCAGGCCGGCTACGGTCGCGCCGAAGCCCTGCTCATGAAGGATCATCCGCAGCGCTTCGGCCTGCTCGGCGGCGCCCGCTGGAGCGGCGGCATCTACGGCGACCAGACCGGTGGCGATCTCGCCGCGGGCAGGATCTTTCATGGCCCGCTGGGTCTAGGCCTGTTTCAGGGCATTTACCAGGCCGGCCCGCGCTGCTGGGCCGACTGGCTCGGCGGCCTGACCTGGGTGGCGCTCGCACTGGGCCTGCTCGTCCTGCAGCAACCCGCCGCTGCCGCCGGGGTCGCCACCGCTTCCTGGCTGCTGGCCGCGGCGC
>CANNUR010000034.1 GCA_947523045.1 uncultured Prosthecobacter sp. | reverse complement strand
AACAAGAATCCTCAATGGCACAGCCAACCTGGTTTCGCACCGGACCGCGCTGGCCTCCTGCTGACGGTGTGTCATATTTGGCTAGGGAAAATTAGCGACACAACCCAATGGAAGAATCGTCTTTTCGCTCTCTTCAACGAATACCCTGAAATCCCCGTCGCCGAAATGGGCCTGCCGCCCAATTGGCAGACTCATCCTCTTTGGAGATAGCACGTATGAATCTCCATTTTGAACCACAGTACATGTCGCTGATTCAGCGTCTGGAAGCCAGGGCGGCAACCACCAAGAAACCCCATCCGAGTCCCCGTCTAAACACCTCAAAGAAAAACTTCTTCGGGCCAGTCGATGACGGATTTGCCTTGTGCTGCACAGGCAGAAAAAAGCCAACTCGCCTAACAATCTTTGCAACTGGCCCTCAACCCTGCCGCCGCTGCAGCACGGCGACCCAGCGGTCAACGGATTTGCCGGGGGCGTCGGCGAGGGCGCGACTGGCCTTGTTACGGCGGTTGCTGATGACCTCCATGCCGAGCGCCTCGAGGGCGCGCAGGGCGAGCCTGTGCTCGACGTCGAAGTAGCTGGTGATGACGAGCTTGCCGTCAGGCCGCAGTTTGGCGATGCCCTGATCGAAGATCTTCTTCCACAGCTCCTGGCCGTGCCAAAAGTTCTGGTGGCGTAGGAAGACCAGGTTGAAGTCGTCGCCCAGCTGCTGGTGGCGGTCGATCTGCGTGGCGTCCTCGATGAGGAACTCGGCCGGCAGGTGCGCGTGCGTCTCGCGCGCCTGGCGGATTTCGCGGATGCGGATGTCGGCGCCGACCATCTGCACCGGTCCACCACCGCTCAGTTCCGAGCCGACCTGGATGAGCGTCTCGGCCTCGTCGCAGCGACCGCAGGCGAGGTTGAGGATGCGCATGCCGTCGGTCGTTGGCGCGACCTGCGAAGCCAGCGATTCGCGCAGCAGGCCGCGCAGCTTCGACATGTCCTCCTGGATCGGCGTCGCGCCGGGTGGCAGGCGGTCCGGGTTCATGGCGGGCTCAGAACTTCAGGTCTTCGCCGAGGATCATGCGCGCGGCCTGGGCGACGTCCTTGTCGCCGCGGCCGGATAGGTTGACGACGATGACCTCGTCCTTGCCCATCTTCGGCGCGACCTTGCAGACCTCGGCGAGGGCGTGGCTGCTTTCCAGGGCCGGGATGATGCCTTCGACAGCGCTCAGTTCGCTGAAGGCGGCGAGTGCCTCGTCATCGGTGGCATAATGGTACTCGACGCGACCGAGGTCGTGCAGCCAGGCGTGTTCCGGGCCGATGGCCGCGTAGTCGAGGCCGGCGCTGACGCTGTGGGTGAGTTCGATCTGGCCGTCGGGATTGGCGAGCAGCCAGGTCTTGGTGCCCTGCAGCACACCGAGGCGGCCGCCCTGGAACCGGGCGGCGTGTTTCTCGGGCTGAATGCCCTCGCCGCCGGCTTCGACGCCGATCATGCGCACGTTCGGATCGTTGAGGAAGGGGTGGAAGAGACCGATGCTGTTGCTGCCGCCGCCGACGCAGGCGATGAGCAGGTCGGGCAGGCGTTCCTCGCGTTCGAGGATCTGCCGGCGCGCTTCGACACCGATGATGCGGTGGAAGTCGCGCACCATCATCGGGAAGGGATGCGAACCAAGCGCCGATCCCAGGATGTAGTGGGTGGTGCGCACATTCGTGACCCAGTCGCGCATCGCCTCGTTGACCGCCTCCTTGAGCGTGGCCTGACCAGCGGTGACCGGCACCACCTTGGCGCCGAGGAAGCGCATGCGCGCGACGTTGAGGGCCTGGCGCGCCATGTCGACCTGGCCCATGTAGATCGTGCAGTCGAGGCCGAAGCGGGCGCAGACGGTGGCGGTGGCGACCCCGTGCTGACCGGCGCCGGTTTCGGCGATGATGCGCTTTTTGCCGAGGCGCAGGGCAAGCAGGGCCTGGCCGAGGGCATTGTTGATCTTGTGGGCGCCGGTGTGCAGCAGGTCCTCGCGCTTCAGGTAGATGCGCGCGCCACCGAGCTTCTCGGTCCAGCGCTCGGCCAAGTACAGCGGGGTGGGACGGCCGACGTACTCATGCAGCAGGCGATCGAGCTCGGCCTGGAACAGCGGGTCGGCCTTGGCGCGCTCGTACTCCTCCGACAGCTCATTGAGCGCGGACATGAGTGTTTCCGGCACGAACATGCCCCCGTAGCGGCCAAAGTGGCCGTGGCGGTCGGGCATCACGGGTAGAGGGGCGGCGGTCATGATGGGCTGGCAGCATAAAGCAATACGCCCGCTTGGCAAAGGGAGGAAACGATTCTGGTGCAGGGGGCAGCCTTCCGCGGGTTGCCACTCCACAGAGGCGAGCAGTCTTCAACCCACTCGCGCTCCGTCCATGCTGCCGCCCTTGCCTGCCCCGGTCGGCCGTGCCATGCTCATCGCCCATGTCCGCCCTCCCCACCGAATTCGCCAATGTCACCGCTGTCACCAAGGCCAATGTCTACTTCGACGGCAAGGTCGTCAGCCACAGCATCCTGCTGCCCGATGGCAGCAAGAAGACGCTCGGCCTGATCTACCCCGGCAGTTACCACTTCGGTACCGACAAGGCCGAGCGCATGGAAATCGTCGCCGGCGCCTGCACGGTCAAGCTCGACGGCAGCGAGACCACCACGGCCTACAGTGCCGGCCAGTTCTTTGACGTGCCCGCCAAGTCCGGCTTCGACATTCAGGTCGAGAGCGGCATTGCGGAGTACATCTGCTCGTTCCTGGATTGAATCCGGTGGGTCGTCCATGGACGACATGGACTTGATGGACGGAACCCTCCCATCTTCCATCTCCCAACTCAAAGGTCCTTCACCTTGGCCCATTCCTCGCGCAGGACGGGCTCGAGGATCTTTTTCCATTCGGCGTAGCCTTCCTCGCTGAGGTGGAGGAGGTCATCGCGGTAGAACTTGCGGATCGGTCGGCCCTCGGCATCGGCCAGGTAGCTGTCGCAATCCAGGTAGCGCACCCAGTCCCTGCCTTCGGACCAGGCCTGCAGCTTGCGGTTCAGTTCCTGCACGAGCGGGATCTGCGCGAGGCGCTTCTCGCCGATCTTGACCGAGGTCAGAATGACACGCGCCTTGGGAAAACGAGCGTGGAAGGTGTCGAGGAAGACCGTGTAATCGGCCAACGCCTCGTCAGGGGTCAGCTTCGCATTCAGATCGTTGCTGCCCGTGTAGGTGACCAGCAGCTTCGGCGCGTGCCGGGCGACCACCGTTTCGAAGTGAACCGACAGATCGTTCGCGACGCTGCCACCAAAACCGCGATTGAGCACAGGCAGATCCGGAAAGTCCTGTTTCAGATTCGTCCACAAACGGATGCTGGAGCTGCCCGTAAAAACGATGCCGCCCTGTTCGGGTCGATCCGCGGCAAAGGCGGCGATGTCCTTGGCAAAACGGGCCGGATTGGGGCGCGGCGTGGCATCTGCGGCAAGAGCCGCACCGGCGAGCAGGAGGAAAAACCAACGAGGGTACATGGCAATGAAGATAGGTAGAAGATGGCTCAGGAACCTGTGGCCGGCAGCGTTTCATTGCCGGACTGTTCGATGTCGGTGGTTGGCGGCTGCAGGCTCACAGCTTCGCCCTTGATGTCGTAGAACCCGTTGTCCGAAAGCCGATGCTTGGGCGCAGTTTCGCCAGCCACCACGCGGACGGCGGTTTGGCCACCGCGAATCTCATTGCCCACCACCACACAGGCCGTGGCCTGCTCGAGCTCAATGCCGATCCCACAGCGCGCGATCGGATTGCCGCGCAGTTCGATTTTCTGGGAACCAGGCCCGACCCGCAGGGCCGGACCCGAACCATCGCGAAAACTGCAGCGCTGCACACCCGACTCGGTAACGCCCAAGAACTCCACGCCAGGTCCACCCGTGTTCTCGAAAAGGCTGTCGCGCACCTGAATGTCCTTGCCGCCCATGATTCGAACGCCGCCGCCCTGCAACGTCAGACCGGCGAGCTCGACCGCTTCGCAGTCGCCACGGATTTCAAGGATCGCCGGACCCGGTCGCGCCAGGCGCAGGACACAGCCCTCGCGACCCATGCCACGCAGGGCCAGTTTCTTGGCGTTCTCGATGACCAGCGGTTCCGCCAGGGTGTGCACACCATCGGGCACCGTCACCACTCCGCCACCGGCCTGGATCGCCTCCTGAATCCAGTCCTGCAGCGGTGGCGCCTCCTGGGCAGGCAGCGACACGGCAAACACGAACAGCAGGGACAGCAAACGCATGCAGACATCTCGGTGCCTGCGGGTCCGTTCTTGCGCCGGATGCATGGTGTTCCGCTCAGCCCACCTGTGCCTTGTGCCGAAGCCAGTGGTCGGCGAGCACGAGGTGGACCATGGCCTCGACCATCGGCACCGCGCGCGGCAGCACGCAGGGATCATGACGACCCCGGGCGCTGAGCGTGGTTTCCTCGCCGGTATTCGTCACCGTGGCCTGCTCGCGCAGGACGGTGGCGGTCGGCTTGAAGGCGACCCGAAAAACGATGGCCTCGCCATTGCTGATGCCGCCCTGGATGCCGCCGCTGCGGTTGCTGCGGGTGCGCACGCGCTCGCCTTCCATGTAAAAGGCATCGTTGTGCTCGAGACCCGTCATGAGCGTGCCGGCGAAACCGCTGCCAATCTCAAAGCCCTTGGTCGCCGGCAGACTCAGCATCGCCTTGGCCAGATCCGCCTCCAACTTGTCGAACACGGGTTCGCCCAAACCGGGCGGCACGCCCTGAACGACGCATTCGATGACGCCGCCGACGCTGTTGCCCTCGCGACGCATCGCCTCGATCCGCTCGATCATCCTTTCCGCGGCGACCGGATCGCAGGTGCGGACGATGTTGGATTCAATCAACTCGGCACTGAGCTGCTCAGGCACCTCGGCGGTCAGGTCCTGCACCGTCTTCACATAGGCGAGGCAGCGGTAGCCCGGGTGGGCCTGCTCGAGGACCTTGCGGGCAATGGCACCCCCGGCGACCCGGCCGATGGTTTCGCGGGCGCTGGAGCGACCGCCACCGGAGACCGCGCGGATGCCGTACTTCGCGTCGTACGTGTAGTCGGCATGGCTGGGTCGGTAGGCCTGCTGCATCTCCGTGTAGGCGGAGGGTCGCTGGTCCGTGTTGCGCACGAGGATGCCGATGGGGGTGCCCAGGGTCTGGCCGTCAAGCACGCCCGACAGGATCTCGGCGCGGTCGTCCTCCTTGCGCGGCGTGACGATCTTGCTCTGGCCTGGGCGCCGGCGGTCGAGCTCATGCTGGATGTCCTCGACCGTCAGCGGCAGGCGCGGCGGGCAGCCGTCGACCACCACACCGACGCCGGGGCCATGGGATTCCCCCCAGGTGCTGATGCGGAAGAGTGTGCCGAGACTGCTGGACATAGGGCGTCACCTTGCAGCGGGGCGCAGGGCTGCGCAAGCGGTGAGCGGGATTGCCTTGGCTTCAGGTCGCCGGGTTGTGCACACGCCTCTTAAAATGAAGAAATTTAAAACCACGTACGCCTTAGCCGTAGGGGGTGTGAAGAACTGGAACAAGCCCGTTCCATGGCCGTGCGACGGTGGTTCCACGTCGCTCCGACCCCACAACAAAATTGCGGACAGGCTGTGCAGGCCGGCCAACAGCTTGGGCTTATGCCCGGTCGGCACAACCGTCGCTGGCTTGTTGGCCCTGCTGTTCACAGCTTGTTGCCAGTCCCGCGGCACAGGCTGAACGCAAACGCGCTTCGATGTCTGGTTGGTCGAGGGCGTGGCGTGCCGCTTCGCTTTCCGCCTCTTTTTTGGTCGACCCGATGCCACGTCCAAGTGCCACCTGGTTCCAAGAGACTTCTGCAGTGAAGAGGCGCGCGTGATCTTGTCCGCTGGTCGCCACGATGGCATAGCTGGGAGCCACGGGCCCCAAGCGCTGGCAGATTTCCTGCAGCTGGCCCTTGGGATTCGTGTCATCGCAAAACTGCACGGCCCGCTCGATTTCAGGCCCGAAGCGGCCTCGTACCCAGGAGCGCGCGGCTTCCATGCCCGCATCCAGATGGATGGCACCCAGAAGGGATTCGAGAGCGTCGGCCAGGATGTTTTCGCGTTCGCGTCCGCCATGACTTTCTTCGCCACGTCCGAGGACCAGGAACAGACCGAGGTCGAGGCGTTTGGCGATCCGGGCCAGCGCCCGCGCCGAGACGATTTGCGCTCGCCGCTTGGTCAGACCGCCTTCGTCCTCGTCGGGGAAGCGCTCGTAGAGCCATTCTGCAATAACCAGCTGGAGGACCGCATCGCCGAGAAACTCCAAACGCTGGTTGGTTTTCCAGCGGGTTCTGCCGGATTTTGGACCGACACTGCCATGCGTGAGCGCGTCGTCGAGCAGGCGCGGATCGCGGAAGGTGTGGCCGAGGGCGGTTTGGGCGGATTCCAGTCGGGAAGGCATGCCGGGCGGCCCTCGTGGGCGAGTGGCGCGATGGGGTGATCGACGGGGCTCGAACCCGCAACAACCAGAATCACAATCTGGGGCTCTACCATTGAGCTACGACCACCATCAATGGACGGGCAAAATAACCGGTTCACGGGTGCGCGCCAGCGATTTTTCACGGGAAAGCGGTTCTGCTGTCAGCGGCGGCTCAAAAAAGAATCCCTTGTCAAGCGTCTGGATGGGGGACACTTTGTTTCCTTTCCAACATACAGGTTCCCGTAGCTCAACCATGCCCCCTCCCCGCTCCAAAAACAAAGGCAACCGCAACCGTGGCCCCTCGCGCCGGCCCAGCGGACCGCCGCGCGGCGTGGTTTCGTCGCGTCAGCCGACCCCGCCGCCGGAGGAGCCGGATCTCAAGCAGAAGGAGGAGGCCATCGAACTTGAGGGCGTCATTTCCGCCGTGCTCGCCGGCACCATGTTTCGGGTCAAGCTGAAGAACGGTCACGAAGTGCTCGCCCACATTTCCGGCAAGATGCGCAAGCGCTTCATCCGCCTCGTCATTGGCGACGGCGTCAAGCTGGAGATGTCGCCCTACGACATGGACAAGGCGCGCATCGTCTACCGTCTCTAACGGATGGCCAGGGACATCGTCTACTTCGACCTGGAGACGCGCCGCACCGCCAACGACGTCGGCGGCTGGGGCAACAAGCACAAGATGGGCATCTCCATCGCGGTGACTTACAGCACCAAGCTCGGCGAGTACCGCATCTACCAGGAGGAGGAGACCGCCGACCTCATCCATCAGCTCGTGCGCGCCGACTTGGTCGTCGGCTTCAACCATGTCAGCTTCGATTACGAGGTGCTCATGGGCCACACGATCTTCGATTTCCGCGATCAGGTGCGCGACCTGGACCTGCTGGTCGATTTGGAAAAACGCCTCGGGCACCGGCTCAAGCTTGATGCGGTCGCCGCGGCCAGCCTCGGCACCGGCAAGACCGCCGACGGCCTCGATGCCCTGCGCTGGTGGAAGCAGGGCAAGATCGTCGAGATCGCCGAGTACTGCGCCTACGACGTCAAGGTCACCAAGTGCGTGCACGAATACGGCGCCAGGCACGGTTATGTGAAGTACCACGATCGCAACGACCGCGAGCAGAAGGTCGAGGTCGACTGGAAGCTCGATTGAGCCGCCGGCGGCATTGACAGCAGGCACTCATTTCCGGCAAAATGCCGGCATGAAACCCCTGCTCTTCCTCCTGGGCGCCACCGTCGGCCTGCAGGCCCAGACCTCGCTGACGCTGTACAATCAGAATTTCGGCGTCGTGCGCGAACGGCTGTCGCTCGACCTCAAGGAAGGCACCAACGAGGTGCGCTACGCCGACACCACCGCCCACCTCGAGCCCGACTCCGTCCTGCTGCGCGACCCGGCGGGCAAGGTGGCGCTGGCGGTGCTCGAACAGAACTACCGCGCCGATCCGGTGTCGCAGGCCCTGCTGCTGTCGCTGCACGAGGGCAAGGAGATCGACTTCTTTGTGCGCGAGCCGAACAAGCCCGACCGCGTGGTGCGCGGCAAGATCATCCGCAGCGGCTATGTGCCGCATGCCGGCGCCGCCATGCAGCGCTATGGCCAGGCCTATTACCAGTCGCAGATGGCGCATGCCAGCCACGGCGGCGCCGGCCAGCCGGTCATCGAGATCGACGGCCAGTTGCAGTTCAGCCTGCCGGGCGAGCCACGGTTTCCGGCCCTGGCCGATGACGCCATTCTCAAGCCCTCGCTCGAGTGGAAACTGCACGCTGGCGCTGCCGGCAAGCTCGAGGCCGAACTGTGCTACGTCACCGGCGGCATGAGCTGGGAGGCGACCTATAACGCCGTCGCTCCGGAGAAGGGCGAGGTGATGGATCTGACCGGCTGGGTGACGCTCGACAACCAGAGCGGCAAGACCTTCCGCGATGCGACCCTGCAGCTCGTGGCTGGCGATGTCGCCAAGCTGCAGCCGGGCGTGCCAAGCGCCCCTTTTGCCGGAGCGGAGATGGCGTTCCGCAACGACAAAGCCATGCCTCAGGTCACCGAAAAAGCCTTCGACGACTTCCATCTCTACACTTTGCCCCTGGCGACGACCCTGCGCGACCGCGAGACCAAGCAGGTCGAGTTCGTGCGTGCGGCCGGCGTCAAGGCCGAGCGGCTCTATGTCTATGACGGCGCCTTCATCGACCCGAACCGCTACCGCGGTTACAACCCCGAGAACATCCGCCACGATGAGAACTACGGCACGCAGAGCAATCCCAAGGTGTGGATCCTGCGCGAGATCGCCAACACCAAGGACAACCGGCTCGGCCTGCCGCTGCCGAAGGGGCGGGTGCGCTTTTATCGCCAGGACGACGACGGCCGCCTGCACTTTGTCGGCGAGGACGTCATCGATCACACCGCGCGCGACGAGACCCTGCGGCTGTTCACCGGCAATGCCTTTGACCTGACGGGTGAGCGCAAGCGCCTGAACTTCCGCACCGATGGCAGCAACCGCTGGATGGACGAAACCTTCGAAATCAAGGTGCGCAACCGCAAGGAGACCGAGGCGGTCGAGATCCGCGTCGTCGAGCACCTGTACCGCTGGCACAACTGGGAGATCCGCGAGCCGAGCCGGCCCTATGCCAAGACCGACGCTCAGACCATCGAATTCCGCGTGGCCCTGAAGCCCGGGGAGGCGCAGACGCTGAGCTACACCGTGCATTACTCCTGGTAGCGGGCCCGGGGGGAGGGCATTTCAGATCTCAGATTTCAAATTGCAGATGGGGGATGGAAACCGGTGTGGCGCCTTGGCCAAAACCCGGCCCGGCGCATCTGAAATTTGAAATGGCGTAGCCCCCCGCCACAGAGGGGGTTGCGCAGAGGCCTGGCATCGCCGATGTTAGGGTTCATCCCATGCCCAAGAAAGCCGCCTCCAAAAAACCCGAGTCCCTGCACCGCAAACATTCCGCCATCGTCGTGGACGGCGCCGAGCGCGCGGCCAGCCGCGCCATGCTGCACGCGGTCGGTTTCAAGCGCGAGGACTTCCAGAAGTCGCAGATCGGCATCGCCAGCACCTGGAGCATGGTGACGCCCTGCAACATGCACATCGACCGCCTGGCCCAGGAGGCCGCGAAGGGTGTCGACGCCGCCGGCGGCAAGAGCGTGATCTTCAACACCATCACCATCTCCGACGGCATCTCGATGGGCACCGAGGGCATGAAGTACTCGCTGGTGTCGCGCGAGGTCATCGCCGACTCGATTGAGACGGTGGTCGGCTGCGAGGGCATGGACGGCTTTGTCGCCATCGGCGGCTGCGACAAGAACATGCCGGGCTGCCTGATGGCCATGGCGCGCCTGAACCGCCCGAGCGTCTTCGTTTACGGCGGCACCATCCTGCCGGGCTGCGTCGGTCCCGACCGCAAGGACGCGGACATCGTCACCGTCTTTGAGGCGGTCGGCAAGCATGCCAACTGCCAGATCAGCGACAAGGAACTGGCCGACATCGAGGAGCACAGCATTCCCGGCGAGGGCAGTTGCGGTGGCATGTACACGGCGAACACCATGGCCAGCGCGATCGAGGCCATGGGCATGTCGCTGCCGAACTCCGGCGCCCAGGCGGCGGTGTCGAACGACAAGCTGATCGACTGTTTTGATGCCGGCGCCGCCGTCATGAACATGATCAAGCTCGGCATCACCCCGCGCGACATCATGACCAAGGAGGCGTTTGAGAACGCCATCACCCTCATCATCACCCTCGGCGGCAGCACCAACGCCGTGCTGCACCTCATCGCCATGGCCCACAGCGCCGGCGTCAAGCTGGGCATCGAGGACTTCGTCCGCATCGGCAAGAAGACCCCGGTGCTGGCCGACCTCAAGCCGAGCGGCAAGTACTTCATGAACGACCTCGTCCGCATCGGCGGCACCGTGCCGCTCATGCGCCTGCTCGTCGAGGAGGGCCTCATGCACGGCGACTGCCTGACGGTCACCGGTCGGACCATGAAGCAGAACCTGCGCAACTCGAAGATTGTCTGGCCGAAGAACCAGACCATCGTCCGTCCGCTGGCCGACCCGATCAAGAAGGACAGCCACCTGGTCATCTTCAAGGGCAACCTCTGCCCCGAGGGTGCCGTCGGCAAGATCTCCGGCAAGGAGGGCCTCAGCTTCACCGGCAAGGCCATCGTCTTCGAGTCCGAGGAGAAGGCGCTGCAGGCCATCCTCAACGACAAGGTCAAGAAGGGCCACGTCATTGTCATCCGCATGGAAGGGCCGAAGGGCGGCCCGGGCATGCGTGAAATGCTGTCGCCGACCTCGGCGATCATGGGCAAGGGCCTGGGCAAGGACGTTGCCCTGATCACCGACGGCCGCTTCTCCGGCGGCAGCCACGGCTTCGTGGTCGGCCACGTCACCCCCGAGGCCTTCGTCGGCGGCCCGATCGCCCTGATCAAGAACGGCGACCCGATCACCATCGACGCCGAGAAGCGCGCCATCACCCTCGGCGTGCCGGCCAAGGAACTGGCGGCCCGCCGCAAGGCCTGGAAGCAGCCCAAGCCGCGCTACACCCGCGGCGTGCTCGCCAAGTACGCCAAGCTCTGCGTCAGCGCCAGCGAGGGCGCCGTCACCGACAAGGGGCTCTGAGCTTTGCCCCGCCCCGGCCGCGCCTGACGGTGCGGCCGGGTCTGCGGATCGCAAGAAAGAGCGTGAAGGAAGCCGCAGGATGGGGTTTATTGGAAAAACCGCATGATCCTGCCCATCGTCCGTTATCCCGCGCCCGTGCTGCGCGCCAAGTGCCGCCCCGTCCAGGAAGTCACCCCGGAGGTGCGCCGCCTGGCCGAGGACATGATCGAGACGATGAACGCCGCCAACGGTGTCGGCCTGGCGGCGCCGCAGGTGGCGGTCGACCTGCAGCTCGCGGTCATCGACGTCTCGCACAATCCCGACTGCCTGACCTTCCTGCGCATCGACGGCGCGCCGGCGAAGATGCCGGAGCACATGCCGGTGATCTTCCTCAATCCGGTGCTGGAACTCGGCAAGGACAAGGAGACCGGCGAGGAGGGCTGCCTGAGCTTTCCGCGCCTGCGCGGCGACATTCGCCGCAGCATCGCGGTGAAGGTCAGCTTTCAGACCCTCGACGGCGCCCGCCACACCTGGGAGTGCGACGGCCTGCTGGCGCGAGCGTTTCAGCACGAGATCGACCACCTCAATGGCGTGCTGTTCATCGACCGCCTGTCGGCGGCCGGCAAGGTCGGCCTGAAACGCAAGCTTGGCCGGCTCATGGCCGAGTGGGCCGAAGACGACACCTGACAGGCCATGAAGCGTTCCTCCAGCCCGGAGCAGCCGTCGCCCTCGCGACGGGAACGCAAGCGCCAGACCCTGTGTACCGCTGCCCAATACCACGGGCTGTTTGAGAACACCACCACCGGGGTGGTCTTCGTCGACGGCGAAGGTGTCATCACCGCGGTCAATCGCCGCCTCGCCCGCCTGCTCGGGCGCACCAAGGCCAGCCTGCTGGGCACGCCGCTGCTCGAGCTCTGCGCCGAAGCGACGCGTGCGGCTGTGGCCGAGCAATTGGCGCGGGCCATGCGTGAGCCGAACCGCCGGCGCAGCCTCGAGTTGATCCTGCAGCGTGCCGGCGGCGAGGAGGTGCACACGCAGGCTGCCCCGACCTATTTTCAGGATGCCGAGGGTCGCCATGCCGGCGGGGTCCTTGTTTTCACCGACATCACGCCACAGAAGCAGGCGGTGCAGAACCTCTGGCAGAAAAGCCAGTTTTACGAGGCCCTGTTCCGCGATGCCAGCGTCATGATCCTCATCCTCGACGCCCAGGGGATCATCCGCGGCGTCAACCGCGCCGCCGAGCGCATCTCGGGGTTCCGTGCCGATGAGTTGCGCGGCCAGGTGGTGTGGAATTTGTACAACCTCGAGCCCTCGCAGGCCGAGCTGGCGCGCGAGCGCATCGAGCAGTTGCTCAGCGGCGAGGCCGACTGGATTGCCGATCCCTTCCGCTTCCGTTGCAAGGACGGCAGCATCTGTCATGCCGAGGCGCAGACCTCGATCCTGCACCGGCCGGACGGCAGTCCCGACGGCTTTGTCACCACGGCGATCGACGTCACGGAGCGCATGCGCCTGGAGTCCGAGCTGGTGCGCGTCGTTGAGGACGAGCAGACCCGCATTGGCAATGATTTGCACGACGGCCTCGGCCAGATGCTGACCGGCGCCGCGGCGATGCTGGAGATGCTCAACCAGGGCCTGGAGGGCCGCCAGCGCCAGGATGGCGAGCGCGTCTATGAGATCCTGCGTGAGACCGTGCGCGAGGCCCGGCGCATCTCTCATGGGCTGTCGCCCGCGGCCGTGCGCAACCGCGGCCTCGCCGGCGGCCTGCTGCTGCTCGCCGAGCACGCCAATGCCGGCGGCCAGATCCAGTGCATCACCGAGATCGACACCGCCGTGCGCGCCCTCGACGCCGCCCAGGAGACGCACCTGTACCGCATCGCCCAGGAGGCGCTCAGCAATGCCATCCGCCACTCGAAGTCCGACCTGGTGAAGATCACCCTTGCCCGCCACGATGGCGACTGCGTGCTTGAGGTGCGCGACCGCGGCATTGGTTTCGATCCCAACGGCGCCAAGTCCGACGGCATCGGCCTGCGTGTCATGCGCCATCGTGCCAACATCATCGGCGCGCGTTTGAACATCGATTCCGCCCCCGGCTGGGAAACCGTGGTACGCTGCCGGTTCCGCGGCGGTCGGCCCGCCAGGGGCGCGCGCGGCCGTCGCGCCTGAGCCCGGCAAAATCGCCAAACCGGCCCTTTTCTTCGGTTGACCGCCCGCGGCTTCGCCCCGAATCTCGCCGCCTCATGAAATCCACCCTCACCCTTGTCTGCGCGACCCTGGTGGCCGCAGCCCAACTCCCCGCGCAGAACGACTCCGCCAAGGAGCCCGCCGCAACCACAGCTCCCATGGACAAAGTCAGCTACTTCATCGGTTCCCAAATCGGCGCCAACATCGCCAACAATTTCAAACAGCAGGGTGTGGAGGTTGAGCTCGACTCCTTCCTCCAGGCCATGCGTGACAAGTTCGAGGGCAAGCCCTCGAAGTACACCCAGGAGGAGCTCGAGGCCGCGATGAAGGCCTTTGAGACCGTCATGCAGGCCAAGCAGGCCGAGATGGAAAAGGCCCAGATGGCCAAGGCCGGCGAAGTCAAGGCCGCCGGCGCGAAGTTCCTCGCCGAGAACGGCAAGCGCGAGGGTGTTGTCACCACCGCCAGCGGTCTCCAGTATGAGGTTCTGAAGAAGAGCGACGGCGCCAAGCCGGCCGCCACCGACCGGGTCAACGTCCACTACCATGGCACCCTGCTCAGCGGCAAGGTGTTCGACAGCAGCGTCGAGCGCGGTCAGCCGATCACCTTCGGCGTCCAGGAAGTCATCAAGGGCTGGACCGAAGCCCTGCAGTTGATGACCGTCGGCTCCAAGTACAAGCTTTTCATCCCGTCGGAACTCGCCTACGGCGACAACGGCGCCGGCCCCGACATTGGCCCGGGCGAGACCCTGGTCTTCGAAGTCGAGCTGCTCGCCATCGAGAAATAATCCACCGCCACGAATTCAACAAGAACGGCCGCCTGGTGACAGGCGGCCGTTTTTTGCGTTCGGGCTGGCGGTGTTGCTCAGTCGCCGGCGAGCAGGCGTTCCCAGAGGGCGTCGTTCATGAGCACCTTGGTGACGAAGTCACGGCTGCTCGACGCCTGGGCATCGGCCTCGGCAAGCAGCGGGAATTCCATCCGGTAGGTGGTGCCTTCGCCGGGAGCGCTGTCGGCCTCGATGTGGCCACCGTGATGGTGGACCAGGAAGTAGACGCCGAGCAGGTCGAGGCCGAACTTCTCCGTGCCTTCCGGGCGGATGCAGAACGGGTCGAAGATCGGCCGCAGCGCCTCCTGGGGCAGGCCCGGGCCGTCGTCGCGGATTTCGAAGGCAATGCTGACCGGCGTCTCGCCCATGCGATTGACCGAGGCCGAGATGGTGACCGACTTGCCCTGATCGAGCAGTTCGATCTCGTTGGCCAGCAGGACCTCGAAGAGGCGGGCGAAGCGGGCCGGGTTGGCGCGCAGGACCGGCAGCGGCCCCTGGATCGTGTTTTCCAGGTTGACGCCCCTGGCGGCGGCGGCGGCGCGGGCGGCCTCGATGCAGCCGGCGACCAGGGCGGCCGGTTCGACATCCTCCAGTTCCTTGCCGCCGTTGGCGTCGAGCACGCCGATGGCCTCGGAGATGCGCCGCGTCTGCTCCAGCACCTGGCCGTGGAAATCGCGCCAAAAGCCGGGGTCACGCAGGCGGTCGAGCTGAATTTCCTCCTCGCGCAGGCGGGCCGGCACGAGGTTGAGGAAGGTGTTCACCGCGTCGAGCGGGTTGCGCAGGCTCTGGCAGATGCCGGAGGCGAGCACGCCGAGGCTGATGACGCGGTCGGTGATGACCATGCTTTGCAGCACCGACAGCTTTTCGCGCAGCAGCTCGTCGCGCTCCTTCTGCAGCAGGTAGAAGTCCATGGCGCGGCGCAGGGTATTGCGCATGTCCTCGACCTGCAGCGGCTTGGAGATGTAGCGGAAGATGTTGCCGAGGTTGATGGCATCGACCGAGACGCCGAAGTCGGCGTAGGCGGTGATCATCATGCGCACCATCTTCGGCCGCAACTGGCGTGCGCGCTCGAGCAACTGGACGCCCTTCTGGCCGGGCATGCGCTGGTCGGTGAGCAGCACGCCGATCTCCTCGCCCATTTCCTCAATCAGCTTGAGGCCCTCGGCGGCATTGATGGCGGTCAGCACACGGAATTCGGCGCCGAAGGTTTTTTGAAAGTACTTCAGGGCCATCTCCTCGTCGTCGACATAGAGGACGGCGTAGCGTTTGTAGTCGTGTGCGGTTTGCATGGTGGATGGGTGGCGGTTCAGGGATCGTTGGCGGGAAGAATCGCTTCGACGTGGGGAAACTCCAATACAAACTCGCAGTATTCCCCCGGGCGAGAACGGATGTCAATGTGGCCGCCGTGGTCGGCGATGATGCGGTGGCAGATGGACAGGCCCAGGCCCATGCCTTCGCCAACGTCCTTGGTGGTGAAGAAGGGATCGAAGATGCGGTGGCGCAGGTCGTCGTTGATGCCCGGGCCATTGTCGCGGAAGCGCAGGACCGTGCGGTCCGGCAGTTCCTCGGCGCTGATGTGGATTTTCGGCCCGTCGCCCTCGGGGTAGATCTTGGTCTTCATCGCGTCCATGGCGTTCTGGGTCAGGTTGATGAGCACCTGGACGATCTGGTTGCTGTCGCCGCGCAGCTCGATGCCCTCCGGGATCTCCATCTCCAGGCCGACCCCCTCCTTGAACGCATGGCCGAAGAAGCGCATGGTCGCCTCGACCGTCGGCTTGAGCTGGAAGACGGCGCTCAGCTCGTGGGTGGTGCGCGAGAAGCCGCGCAGATCGGCGATGATGCGGGCGACGCGGTCGACCCCGTGCTCGATGTCGCCGAGGGTCTCGACAAAGTCGGGTTTCTCATCCGCGGGCAGGATCTGCTCGAGGCGGCGCAGGCTGTACAGGCCCTGCTTGGCGTAGTTGAGCGGGTTGTTGATCTCGTGGATCAGGCCGGCGCTGAGCTTGCCGAGCGAGGCCAGCTTCTCGTTGCGCACGACCAGCGCCTCCGTTTCCTTGATCTGCTCGAAGGCCGCCTCCAACTGCTGTTTTTGCTCGGCGAGCTGCTTCTGGTAGAGATGGTTGTCGACCAGGTTTTTGAGGCGGACGCAGAGTTCGGTGAGCGAAAACGGCTTGGCCAGGAAGTCGCTGGCGCCGGCCTCCAGGCAGTCGATCTTGGTCTTTTCATCGGCGCGAGCGGTGAGCAGCACGATGGGGATCGAGCGGGTCGAGGTGCGGCCGCGCAGCTCGCGGCAGACCTGCAGGCCGTCCTTTTCCGGCATCATCATGTCGGTCAGGATGAGGTCGGGCAGGAACTGAGCCGCCTTTTCGACCACCTGCAGTCCGTCGACCGCCTCCAGGATGTCGAAGTAGGTGCCGAGCTGGTTGCGCAGGAAGCGCAGCATGTCGGGCTCGTCGTCGGCGATGAGCAGCTTGGGCTTGCGGCGGCTGAGATGGACGCCGGTCTCGATCGGCCGGATGGTCGCCTGCAGGGAGGTGATGGCCGGGAACAGCTCGGCGCGGCGGTACAGCTCGCTGATCCACTCACCCTGCTCCTCCGGCAACTGCTCGATGGCGGCAGCCTCAAAGCTCGGCTCCGGCTCGGGAGCGTCGAGCGGCGCGGTTTCGAACGGCAGGCGCACGATCATGGTCGTGCCCTTGCCCTCGACGCTCTGCGCCTCGACGCTGCCGCCGTGCGCCTCGGCCAGTTCCTTGACCAGGGCCAGGCCGATGCCCATGCCCTGGTACTTGCGCCGCGAGGAGGTGTCGGCCTGCCAGAAGCGGGTGAAAATGCGGCCGAGCTGCTCCTTGGACATGCCGACGCCGGTGTCCTTGACTTCCAGCCGCAGCCATTCGCCCTCGCGTTCGGCGTTGAATTCGACCCGGCCGCCGGCCGGCGTGAATTTCAGGGCGTTGAAGATGAGGTTGAGGCAGATGCGCTCCAGCTTGTCGGCATCGAGCATGACCCGGCCCAGATCCTCCGCGCACCAGGATTGCAGGGCCACGTGCTTGTCGGCGGCGACGTTGCGGGTGGCGTTGATCTGGCCGCTGACGAAGTCCTCGATGCAGACGGCGGCCTTCTTGATCTGGATGTTGCCGGACTCCAGGCGCACGAGGTCGAGCAGGTCGTTGATCAGCTTGAGCAGGCGCATGGAATTGCCGTGCATCGTGTCGAGCAGTTCGTCGACCTCGGCGCGGGTCATGCTGGTGCCGCGGCTGATGAGGGTTTCGAGGGGGGCAATGAGCAGGGTCAGCGGCGTGCGCAGTTCGTGGCTGATGTTGGCAAAGAAGCGGCTCTTCAGCTCATCGAGTTCACGCAGCTTCTGGTTCGAGTCCTCCAGCTGCAGGTTGATGTCCTCCAGCTTGCTGTTGGACTCGCCGAGGCGGGCGTTGGCCTGCTCGAGCGCGGCGCGGTTTTCGTCGAGGCGATGGCGCAGGATGAACTCGCTGAAGCGGATGCGATTGTAGAACCAGGTTCCGGCCGTGGTGAAAACACCGGTGACGGTGAGGAAGTACAGGTTGTTGTACAGGATGCTGCGGCTGACGATGGGGCCGTGGGCGAAGCAGGCGACCAGATACGAGGCCAGCGTCAGCAGGACGACGATGATGCTGTCGACCAGTGTCCAGCGCATGAGCACGGCGGCGCCGAGCATGACCAGGTTGAGGCCGGCGTAATAGGGCGACTGGGCGCCCTCGCGCGCGTAGATCATCCAGGAGATGGAAAAGATCAGCGGCAGGGCCATGGCGATGCCGAGCAGCCGGTGCAGGCGCCGGCCCAGTTCGGTCATCAGCAGGAACCAGATGACCACAAGAAAGACCGCGCTGATGACGCGCAGGTGCAGGAAGGCCAGCACGCCTTCGCGGCCGTACACCATCCAATCGAGCGACGCACCCGCCAGCATGAACACCGTCGCCAGGATGCCGCAGAGGCGGAAGTTCCGGACGCGGATGTCGCGCTCGTAGTCCTGGAAGCTCCTGAGGATGACGTCGGGCACGGAGGAGGGACGGGGCTCAGCTCTTGGCGGGTTTGCGCACTTCAAGGAAGATGTTCACGCCGGTCGGATCCGCCTTGACGGTGGCGGCGCCCTTCGGAGCGCGCTCCGGTGCCAGCTTGAGGAACTGCTCCTCGTCGCGGTACACCAGGTGCCATTCGGCCAGGTACTCCATCC
>CANNUR010000033.1 GCA_947523045.1 uncultured Prosthecobacter sp. | reverse complement strand
GGGTGATGGTGCCGCCACCGCTGCCGAGGCGGAAGAAGGTGTTGCCGCCGGTCTTGGTGCGGCCGGTGGCAGGCAGTGAGGCCCCCGTGAAGGTACCGTTGCCGGTGTCAGCACCGAACCAGGCCTCGGCATCGGGCGCGACATTGACGATCTGGTCCATCACGTCTGCGGAGAAGTTGTGCAGACCGCTGATCTGCACGGCCACGCGGTTGCGGCGGCTGTCGGTGGTCTGCTGGTTGTGGATGTAGAAATCGTAGGCACCAAGCTGACCGGCAGCGCTGGCATCGGTCAGGATGCTGTGGAAGCGAAGGCCGCTGCCGTCACCGTACCCGGGGCCGAAGGCAATGGCCGAGGCACTGTTGTCATCGGCGTTGTACATCGAAACAAGCTGGCGGGAACCGATGTTCCAGGGCCCGTCAAGCTTCAGGCGGGAAGCGGCACCGATCTGGATGTCATTGCCGACGACATTGGCGCCAGCGGCACCCTGGCCGCGCAGCCAGAGTTCACCTTCGTTGATGATGGTACCCTGGGTGTAGGACTTGGGGCTATCAAAAATCAAAGTGCCACCACCGCGCCTGACGATGCCGCCATTGGTGATGTCACCAGGAATCAGAGCGAGCGCCGCGCGGTTGCCGCCGGAGGCGGCACCATCAATGCGGATGTAACGCTGCTCGTTGCCCAGATCGATTGGGTTAACCAGGGTGACCGCATGGGTGGCGTTGCCGCCGTTGAGCGTGAAGATGCCGGGATTGAAATGGGTCGATCCCCAGACCAGGGTGTCGCCGGCACCGCCAAAATTGACATTGATGGGCGCACCGTAGGCGGAGAAACCGACACCACTGCCACTGAGGAACTGCACCTGGCCGGCGCCGGCGCCGAGGGCACGGGAAAAGTCGCGGTCGGTTTCATAGGTGGCCTGGTTGATGGGCGAGCCGGCGAAGGTCAGATTGCCCGAGCCAAGGGCGACCGTGTTGCGGGCCCCGATGACGTCGCGGAAAAAGCCCTCGTTGATGTAGGTGGTGCCGGTGTAGGTGTTGGCGGCGAGGAAGGAGGTGGTGCCGCCGGCTGCCTTCACGAAGGACACGGGATTGGCGCCATTGTCGGCGACAACGGAGCGGAAGATGTTGCTGCTCCAGGCAATGTCATACAGGTGGTAGTTGCTCGCGGCACCGGCGGTCAGGAAGGGCACGGAAATCGTGTGGGTGGCGTCGCTGGTGATGATGCCGCCCGAACCCACTTCCAGGATGGCGCCGGCCGAGCCGCCGAGGGTGCGCCCCGTCGTGCTGAGGATGTTGAGCGACTGGATGCTGGTGTTGAGGGAGAGGGTGCGGTTGCCCGAGGTGATCTTGATGTTCCTGCTGGCGTCCCAGGAGGCCTCCGCCTGGTCAATGTGGTAGTCGGCCGCCTCGAGGGCCCGGTAGCCATTGCCGCCGAGGCTCTGGGCGTTGTACTTCATGAACTCCTTGTTCAGGTAGGCCCAACCACCGACGAAGGGCACGTTGGGACCACTGTCGAGGGCGGTGTTGAAGAAGCGGTAGCGGTTGCCGAGGGTGCCATTGCCGATGTTGGTGGCAACGGCGCCGTCACCCCCAAGCTGGAAGGTGACCGAGGGACTGGAGCGGGTCAGACTGCTGACGGTAAGCACGCGGGTGCCGCTGTCGGCATTGGTGTCGCGGAAGTCGAAGTAGGTGTGGCCAAGGGTCGAGGTGACGGCACCCACCGTCTCCGACCAGGCAAAGCCGTTGGTGCTGTTGAAGGAGGAGCTCTCGATGCGGATGCGGCCGGCCTGCAGCGTGATCGGCAGGGCGTCTGGCACGCGGCTCTTGACGGTGAAGGTGCCGCTGGTCGGTGCAATGATGTTGAGGAAACCATTCTTGACGGTGAGGGCCGACACATTGTCGTAGGCGGTGAGACCGTTGGCGTCGCTGTTTTCCGCGCGCACTTCGCCGAGTTCGGAGATGATCGCCCCGGAGAAGCTGTTGCTGGCCGTGGTGTTCTGCATGCGGAAGCCGCTGATGCCAAAGTGGGTGATCGTGGCCGTGCCCTGCACCGCGCCGCTCAGGGAGGTGAAGCCAGTGCCGCCGATGCGCAGGTTGTTGCCCCCCAGGTTGACGGTACCGGTTAAGGCCAGGGTGCCGGCCTGCGATTGGAATCGGGTGTCGCCGGTGACGGTGACGGCCCCGGTGAGCGTGTTCTGCTCGCGGCCGGCATAACTGCGGATGGCACCATTGTTGAGGTAGCCGGCACCGCTCACGGAGACCGCCTCGGTGTTGACACTGGCCCCGCCTGTGGTGGTGCTGGAAGCGTTGCTGCCATCGTTGATCAGCGCCAGGGTGGCACCAGACGCGATGACGGTGCCGTTGCCCGTGCCCGTGGCGCCCAACACGGCGTTGTCATTTTCCGCCTGGGCCACCAGGGTGATGCCCCCCTGCAGGAGGGTGACGCCCGTGTAGGTGTTGGTGCGACGCAGGACCAGCCAGCCATCTCCCGTTTTGGTAAAGCCACTGTAGCCCGTGACCACCCCGTCGAGCGTCAGGCGACCGTCGGCGATGTGGAAGGTGTTCGGGTCATCCACGAGATCCAGAACCGTCGAGATCACGTTGCTGGCCGTGCCCAGGTTGGAAATCGTCGCTCCCAAGCCGTCGTTGAACAGGGTGAGCGTGTCCGCCATGCTGGCAGCCAGGGTGTAGGAGCCCTTGGAATTGCCGAAGCTCAGCGTGCCAAACACCACATTTTCATCCAGTCCGATGGTCTGTGCTCCCAGGGGGTTGTTGGCAAAGGACACCACCGCCGAGGTGCCGTTGGGCACCACGCCGGTGCTCCAATTCAGGGGATCCTGCCAGCTGTGCGTGCCTGATTGCACCTGCTGCCAGGTGGTCGTCTGCGCCATCGCAGTGAGGGAGAGCAGCGGAATCAGGCTGGCGTAGCGAATTCCCTTTAGCATGGCAATGGAGAGAACCTTGTTCATGGAGGCGCGGGCTGACGGTGACAGGGGACGGTTGGCGACGAAAATGGGCGAAACACAAACAGCCTCGGGACGAGCCAAGGCTTTTTGCGTGAATATTTAGCAATTTCTCATTTCAAACATAAAGGCATCTGCCTTCCAAGTTTTTTTCGTTCAGAAATGAATCGAAAATTCTTTAGCATCTTCGCGTGGGATCCTTGCTTAGCAATCTTGAGTGCTGGAGGCCGGCAGCCGAGGTAGACCGGCTTTCAGAGCAGGGCGCTCACCGGCAGAGGCGTAAGATCCTCGACGCCGCGCGGAAACATGCGCTTGCGCAGGGTCAGCACCTCGGGTTCACCTTCGGTGACCAGGACCACGTGCTCGTAATGGGCACTGGGCTTGCGATCCAGGGTGACCACCGTCCATTCATCCGCAAGGATGCGGGTTTTGGCGGTTCCCAGGTTGATCATGGGCTCGATGGCCAAGGTCATGCCCGACTTCAGGCGGGGGCGTGTCCCTTTCTGACCGTAGTTGGGCACCTGCGGCTCCTCGTGGAGCTTGCGCCCGACGCCGTGGCCGACGAATTCGCGCACGACGGTGAAACCATACTGGCTGACGTGGTTCTCGACCGAGTGGCAGAGGTCGCCGAGCATCCAGCCGTCGCGGGCGAACTTGATCGCCACATGCAGGGACTCCTCGGTGGCGGCCATGAGACGCAGGGTTTCACGATCGACCTCGCCGACCGGCACGGTCAGGGCGTTGTCGCCGATCCAGCCCTGGTACTCGATGCCGACGTCGATCTTGACGATGTCCCCCTCCTGGATGACGCGCGGACCGCCGATGCCATGCACCACCTCCTCGTTGATGGAGATGCAGATGTGGCCGGGGAACTTGCGATAGCCGAGGAAGGCGCTTTTGCAACCGCGCGCCTGCATGACGGCGGCGGCAAAGCGGTCGACCTCGCCGGTGGTGATGCCGGCGCGCACCTGGGCGGCGGTTTCGAGCAGGATGTCGCGCGCCAGCTGGCAGGCAACACGGATGCCCTGCTGCTGAGCACCGTGGCGGATCGGGATCTTGCCGGCGACCATGGGCTTACTTGCCGGCAATGAACCAGGCGACACCGATGAGGGTCATGACGGCGATCGCCACCCACAGGCGGACCAGGGTGGTGGCGTCGGCCACCTTGCCGGTCTGCTGGATGCGGTCGAAGCGGCCGCGGATGCGCCCCTTCTTGAGGAAGCCGTCGTAGTGGCTCTGCAGGAGGTGGGTCTCCACCTGGCGCATGACATCCAGCACGACGCCGACCAGGATGAGCAGGCTGGTGCCGCCAAAGAACTGGGCGGTCTGCGGGGCGATGCCCATGGCACCGCTGATGACACCCGGCAGGATGTAGAGCAGGGTGAGGAAGATGGCGCCGGCAAAGGTCAGGCGGCTCATCGTGAAATCGAGGAAGTCGGCGGTGGGCTTGCCCGGGCGGATGCCGGGGATGTAACCGCCGCTTTTCTTCAGGTCCTCGGAAATCTGGGTCGGCTGGAACATGGTGGCGACCCAGAAGTAGCTGAAGAAGAAGATCAGCGCCGCGGACACGGTGTAATAGATCCAGCCGGAGGCGATGGCCTGGGAAAAGCGCTGGATCCAGCCGACGTCGGGGAACATCGAGGAGATAATCTGCGACGGGAAGAGCAGGATGGCCTGGGCGAAGATGATCGGCATGACGCCGGAATAGTTGATCTTGAGCGGCAGGTACTGGGTCTGGCCACCGTAGACCTTGCGGCCGACGACGCGCTTGGCGTACTGGATGACAATGCGACGGGTGGCCTGGGTCAGGGCAATGACACCGGCAATGACGATGACCATGAAGGCGAGCAGCATGACGAGCATGGCCGGCCGGGTCATGTCGCCGCCGACGTTGCCGACGTAGGTCTGCCAGACCTGAACGAGGGCGCCAGGCAGGTCGGAGACAATGTTGACGCAGATCAACAGCGAGATGCCATTGCCAATGCCGCGCTCGGTGATCATCTCACCCAGCCACATCATGAGCATGGTCCCCGCGGTGATGGTGATCACGGTCGGCAGGACGAATTCAAAGAAACCGTAGTTCGGCACCAGCGGGCGTTGCAGTCGGTCGATCACCTCCTGGAGACCGCCCAGGAAGATGTTCTGGCCGGGGCTCTGCAGCGACTTCGCCAGCAGATAACCCTGGAACAGGCAGAGCGCGATGGTGGCGATGCGGGTGTACTGGGTGATCTTCTGCCGTCCACCGTCCTCACGCGCCAGCTTGCTGAGCCGCGGCACCACGGCGGTGAGCAGCTGCAGCATGATCGAGGCGCTGATGTAGGGCATGATGCCGAGGGCGAAGATGGCACAGTTGGCCAAGCCGCCGCCGCTGAAAACGTTGAGCAGGGCCGCCACCTGGGCTGCGCCAGAACTGGCGTCGGCGGTGCGGCTGCTGACCCACTCATCCAGCACCGTGGCGTCAACCCCGGGCAGGGTGATGGCGGTACCGACCCGGACGATGACGATCATCGCCAGGGTGAAGAGGATGCGGGACCTCAGTTCGGGGACTTTGAAGACGTTGGCAAAGGCGGAGATCATGAGAGTGGGCTAAGAGAAAACGGGCTCGGCCAACTGACAACCCGGAAGGTTCGTCCGTGACCGGCCCGCTGGCGTGATGAGGCTGTCGGGGGCTCAGGCGGCGATGCTGCCACCGGCTTTTTCGATCTTCTCGCGGGCCGAGGCACTGACCTTGTCCACCTGGATGGTGAGCTTGCGGGTCAGTTCGCCGCTGCCAAGGATCTTGACGGCGTCGCAGCTGCGGTTGACGAGGCCCTTCTCGCGCAGCGCCTGCTCATTGACGGTGGCGCCGTCCTCGAAGGCGTTGAGATCGCCCACGTTGACGACTTCGTACACGTCACGGAACATGGCGTTGCTGAAGCCCTTCTTGGGCAGGCGGCGGTGAAGTGGCATCTGGCCGCCTTCGAAACCAGGGCGGATGCCCTTGCCGGAGCGGGCCTTCTGGCCCTTGTGGCCCTTGCAGGAAGTCTTGCCGTGACCGGAGCTTTCGCCGCAGCCGATGCGCTTGCGGCGCTTCTTGGCACCCGGGCGGGGTTGAACGTCGTGAAGTCTCATGAAATGAAATGGGGGATAGGGGTGAGAGAGGGGGCTCAGAGCGCCTGACGTTCGCGGGGCGTCTTGCCACGGGAACGGAGGATCTCGTCCTTGGGCCGCAGGGCGGTGAGGGCGGCGAGGGTGGCCTTGACCACGTTGGCGTGGTTGCTGGAACCGAGGGACTTGCCGATGACGTCGCGGACGCCGGCGGCTTCGAGCACGGCGCGGGCACCGCCGCCGGCGATGATGCCGGTACCGGGAGCTGCGGGCTTGAGCATGATGTGGCCGCCGCCGTGTTCACCGACGACTTCATGCGGGATGGTGGCGTTGTCCAAATGGACGCGGCTCATCTTCTTGCGCGAGGCTTCCGTGGCCTTCTTGATGGCATCCGCCACCTCGTTGGCCTTTCCAAAGCCCCAGCCCACCCTGCCCTGCTGGTCGCCGGCAACGACGAGCGCGGAGAAGCTGAAGCGGCGGCCGCCCTTGACGACCTTGGCGCAGCGGTTGATGTGGACCACCTTCTCGATGGTGTCCGGGCGGGATTCGCCGGAGGATTCGCCGAAGGCGGGACTGAGAGTAGCTTCTGCCATAATGTGCGTGCTCGGTGGAATTAGAATTTCAGGCCCTTTTCACGGGCGGCGTCGGCGAGGGCCTTGACCTTGCCGTGGTAGATGAAACCACCGCGGTCAAAGACGACCTCGGTGATGTTCAGGGCCAGAGCGCGCTCGGCGACGGCCTGGCCGACGCGGGTGGCGGTGGCGACGTTGGCGCGCGATTCGCCGAAGCTCTTCTCCTTGGTCGAGGCGGAGACCAGCGTGCGGCCAGCCTCGTCGTCGATCACCTGGGCGTAGACGTTGGTGTTGGAGAAGTAAACGGCGAGACGGGGGCGCTGGGTCGTGCCCCGGAGGGTCTTGCGGATGCGGGCGTGAATGCGCGCGCGGGTCAGTTTGCGGTTCTTGACAGCCATGATGAGTCTCTCCTGTTGTTACTTCACACTCTTGCCAGCCTTGCGGCGGATCTGCTCGCCGGCGTAGCGGACGCCCTTGGCCTTGTAAGGCTCCGGCGGATAGTAGGCGCGGATGTCGGCGGCAAGCTGGCCGACCATCTGCTTGTCGATGCCCTCGATGGCAATCTTGGTGTTGTCGGTGACAGTCACCTTGACGCCCTCGGGAATGGGGTGGAGGCGGTCGTGCGACTGGCCGAGGCTCAAATCGATGACGCTGCCCTTGACGGCGGCACGGAAGCCGACGCCGTGGATTTCCAGGTCCTTGCGAAAGCCCTTGCTGACGCCCTCGACCATGTTGCCGATGAGACGCTGGCTGGTGCCATGCATGGCGCGAACGACGCGGTCGTCGTTGGCACGGGTGACGCTCAGCGCCCCGGCCTCGGTGGCCACGTTGATGCCGGCGGGCAGGGTCCAAGTGAGCTTGCCCTTGGGGCCCTCGACGAGGACGCTGCGGTCGTCACCAATCTTGACGGTGACCTTGTCGGGCAGGGGGATGGGTTGTTTTCCAACGCGTGACATGATGATGAATCCTTGATGGGGGGTTACCAGATCTGGGCGAGCAGTTCGCCGCCGACCTTGGCCTTGCGGGCACGGGCGCCGGTCATGATGCCGCGCGAGGTGGAGAGGATGGCGATGCCGAGGCCGCCAAGCACGCGAGGGATCTCGTCGGTCGAGACGTACTTGCGCAGGCCGGGCTTGCTGACGCGCGACAGGTGGCGAATGACCGGGGTCTTGCCCTGGTACTTGAGCTTCAGCTTGAGGCGCGGATGGGCGGCGCTGGTGTCCACCTCGTAGCTCCAGATGTAGCCCTCCTCCTGCAGGATGCGGGAGAGTTCGGACTTCATCTTGGAGAAGGGCACAAACACTTCCTGCTGGCCGGCGGAAGCGGCGTTGCGGATGCGGGTGAGATAATCGGAAATGGGATCGGTCATGGTGCGCGAAAGGTCGGCGTTTCGGTATTAGGCGGCCTCAGTCTTGGCGGTGGCGGTCTTGCCGCGGAACGGCATGCCCAGCGCGCGCAGCAGCTCACGGGCGTGATCGTCGTTGCCGGTCGAGGTGACGAAGGTGATGTCAAAGCCCAGCGTGCGCTTGATCTTGTCGAGCTCGATCTCCGGGAAAATGGACTGGTCATTGATGCCCAGGGTGTAGTTGCCACGGCCGTCAAAAGCCTTCGGGGCGACGCCGCGGAAGTCGCGGATGCGCGGGATCGCGGTCTTCACCAGGCGCATCAGGAAGTCATACATGCGGCGGCCGCGCAGGGTGACCTTGACGCCGACGGCTTCGCCAGCACGCAGTTTGAAGTTGGCGATCGCCTTCTTGCTGAGGGTGACCACGGGCTTCTGACCGGTGATCAGGGCGACTTCATTGACAGCGTCCTCGACAGCCTGCTTGCGCTCGCCCTGCGATCCGACGGCGCAGTTGACGACGATCTTCTCGAGGCGGGGGACCTGGTGGACGTTGGCGAGGCCAAGCTGTTCCTTGAGCTGGCTGCGAATTTTCTCGTTATAGAGGGACTGTAGCTGGGGTTCCATGATTCAGTTTGGGCTGTGCCGCCTTTCCACCGCGGACCCGGCGGAAGCCGGACGGAAACGGAGGGGGAGGCAATTTGGGGGATTACTTCTTTTTCGCAACCTTCTTCTTCGCCGATTTCGGCTTGGCATCGGCGAGCTTGACGTTGGAGATGTGGATGGGGCCTTCCTTTTCGAGGATGCCGCCGTTGGGCCGCTCCTGCGAAGGGCGCACAGTCTTCTTGATCATGCGCACACCCTCAATGAGGACTCGGGACTTGGCGGGCTGGACTTCCAGGATGACGCCTTGGGCGCCCTTGTGGGCCCCGGCGATAACGGTGACATTGTCACCCTTTTTGACGTGGGTTTTGATCTGGCTCATAGCACTTCGGGGGCGAGGGAAACGATCTTCATGAAGTTCTTGTCGCGCAACTCGCGGGCCACAGGGCCAAAGATGCGCGTTCCCTTCGGATTGTTGTCCTTGTCAATGATGACAATGGCGTTGCGGTCGAAGCGCAGGATCGAGCCGTCGGAGCGGCGGATCGGGTGCGCGGTGCGCACGACGACGGCACGGACGACCTCGCCCTTCTTGACGCTGGCGGTCGGGGTGGACTCGCGAACGTGGGCGGTGATGATGTCGCCCACAAAGGCGTGGCGGGTATTCTTCTTGCCGAGCACGCCAATCATTTTGGCGACGCGGGCTCCGGTGTTGTCGGCCACCGGGATTGAGGATTCCATCTGCAGCATGGCGGTGTTCTCCTTGAGGGTTGAAAGGTTCTTGGCTTAGTGTTTCAGGATTTCCTGAAGGTTCCAGCGCTTGAGTTTGCTCAGCGGACGGGTCTCGACGATGAGCACGCGGTCACCGATCTTGGCCTGCTCGTTCTCGTCGTGGGCGTAGAACTTGGAGGTCTTGCGGATGATCTTCTTGAAGCGCGGGTGCGGGACGCGGCGCTCAACCTCGACCACAATGGTCTTGGACATTTTGTCGGACACAACCACTCCGACGCGCTCCTTGCGGACGGGGGCGCGGGGGGTTGCTGCTGCTTCGGTGACGGCCTCGCTCATGATAAGGGATGGGTACAGATGGGAGTGACTCCGGCTCAGGCGGCCTGGGTGGCGGCGGAGCGTTCGGAAAGAAGGGTTTCAATGCGGGCGACCTCGCGGCGCAGGAGATGCAGGCGGGCCGGGTTTTCCAGCTGGCCAATCTGCTGCTGGACGCGCAGGTTGAGCATTTCCTGGCGCAGTTCGCGGCGGCGTGCGCCCAGTTCCTCAACGGAAAGCTCGCGGAGTTCCTTGATCTTCATAACGTGTTCGGGTCGGTGGGATTAGATGGAGGCGGCGCGCGAGACAAAGCGGGTGCGCAGGCCAAGCTTGTTGGCAGCCAGTCGGCAGGCCTCCTTGGCGGTCGCCTCGTTGACGCCGGAGATTTCGAAAAGCATGTGGCCGGGCAGCACGACGGCGACCCAGAATTCCGGCGAGCCCTTGCCCTTGCCCATTCGGGTTTCAGGCGGACGGGCGGTGACCGGCTTGTGCGGGAAGATGCGGATGAAGACCTTGCCCTTGCGCTTCAGGAAGCGGTTGATGGCAACACGGCAGGCCTCGATCTGGTTGTTCTTGATCCAGCCGCGGTCCAGCGTCTGCAGGCCAAACTCGCCGAAGTCGAGCTTGTTGCCACGGGAAGCGGTGCCTGCGCGGCTGCCGCGCTGGGTTTTGCGATGTTTAACACGACTGGGAAGAAGAGCCATAAGTCAGTTGTCCGGAGTTGGGGTCTTGAAGATGGGGCGGGATCAGGCCTCGGCAGCCGGGGCTGGGGCCGGAGCCGGCGCGGGCGCGGGGGAGGAATGGGGAGCCGAGCGCTCACCGCCGCGACGGCCGATGCCGCCGCGTTCACCGCCACGGTCCGAGCGCTCGCGGCGACGGTCGTTGCGCGGCTGGCTGTTCTCGGGAGCGTTGCCACGGTTGAGCCAAACCTTGACGCCGATGATGCCGTAAACGGTGCGGGCTTCAGCGAAACCGTAGTCGATCGGAATGCGCAGGGTCTGCAGCGGCACCTTGCCCTGGCGGTACTGTTCGGCGCGGGCGATGTCGGCGCCGCCGAGGCGGCCGGCGACGCGGATACGGATGCCGTCGGCGCCCATGTCCATGGCGGTCTGCACCGAGCGCTTCATGGCGCGACGGAAGGAAATGCGTCGCTCCAGCTGGACGGCCACGCTCTCCGCAACGAGCTGGGCGTCGAGTTCCGGCTGCTTGATCTCAAAGATGTCAATCTTGACCTGCTTGCCGCCGCACATTTCCGAGACCTTCTGGCTCATGACCTCGATTTCCTGGCCCTTGCGGCCGATGACGAGGCCCGGGCGGGCAGTGTGCAGGGTGACGCGGACCTGGTTCCAGGCGCGCTCAATGACGATGCGCGCCACGGCGGCCTGCATGAGCTTGTCCTTCAGGTACTTGCGGATGGCAAGGTCGCTGTGCAGGGCCTCGGCATATTCCTTCTCAGGAGCATACCACTTGGAGCGCCAGTCTTTGGTGACGGCAAGGCGGAAACCGATCGGATTGACTTTCTGTCCCATAAATCAGAGGTGTGTGGATTATTCGGCAGCGGCGGCGGCTTTGCGCTTCTTGGCAGCAGGTTTGGCAGCCTCGGGCTTCTCTTCTTCCTTGGCGCCCAAAACGACCGTGATGTGGGTCATGCGCTTCTTGATCGGCGCGGCGGAACCACGGGCGCGGGGCATGATGCGCTTGAGGGTTGGCCCGGGAGTGGCGACGGCACTGCGAACGACGAGTTCCTCGGCGTCGAGTTCATGATTGTTCTCGGCGTTGGCGACGGCGGAGCGCAGCACCTTGCCGACCAGGAAGGCGGCCTTCTTGGGGGTGAAATCGAGGACGCTGAGCGCCTGAGAGACCGGCATCCCTGTGATGGCACGCGTCACTTGACGGGCCTTCTGCGAGGAGATTCGGGCGTATTTGTAGATCGAACGCACTTCCATAACTTAGAATGATCGGTTGATGTCCACTTTACCTCTGTCCCCGACTTTCACGGGATCAGCTTTGTTTGCGAGTTCCTGCACGATGGCGCCGCTGACGGAGCTGCGCACCTCGGTGACAAGAATTTTTGCGATGGGTTTGTCCTCGCGAAAGATTTCAAAGGGCATGCCGGGCTTGACACCGTCGCGGGAGCCGACGGAGAGCACGGCGACGCCGAGTTCGGGTTTCAGACTGACGACACGCGCCTCCTGGAGGCTGGCGGGCTCGGCAGCGGGGGCCGGGGTCGTGCTGGCGGCGACGAGCACCTGTTCGGCGCTTTCGAGGGCGGCGGAGAGCCGCTGTTCGGCGGCGGCATCAGGGGTCGGAACAGTTTTGGCGAAGTCGATGGAGACCTCGGCAAGTTGCATGAGGGCATCGGCCAGGCGGCGGCGCGAGGTCTCGGAGACGCGCAGGTCGGAGAGCGCTGCGAGCAGACGCTCCTGAACAGCGTCCGGCTGCTGCTCCAGGGCGGCAATGCCAAGCCCTTCGAGCAGGCCGCGCAGGCGGTCGTGGCGGTCGCGCAATTCGGCGGCCTCCTGATTGGCGGCCGCGGCACTCTGGGCCAGGGCCTCGCCGCGCCCCTGGGCGGCGGCGAGCTGGGCTTCGAGCGACTGGATTTTCTGTGCCGCGAGCTGCAGCGCGGTGTTCAACTCCTGGTATTCGAAGGCCGACTGCGCCTGCACCGGGCCAGCCGCGGCCAGCCAGGCCGCGACGAGCGGCAGGGCGGGCCTAAGGGCGATGGCGAGGGGGCGGTACATGCGCAGGGCGTCGAGTGGGATTACTTGGAGGCCTTGACCGTATGGGCACCGTGGCCCTTGAAGAGGCGGGTCAGGGCGAATTCGCCGAGGCGGTGGCCGACCATGTTTTCGGTGGCGTACACGGACACGAAGTCCTTGCCGTTGTGGACCAGGAAGGTATGACCAACGAGGTCCGGAGTGATCATGGAGCTGCGCGCCCAGGTCTTGATCGGGCGCTTCTGGCCGGCGTCGTTGAGCTTGTCCACCTTTTCGAGGAGGGCTTGCTGAACAAAGGGGCCTTTCTTGAGTGAGCGTGCCATAAAGTGCGTGCGTGGAGTCGGGTTGCGGATCGGGTTACTTCTTGGCGCGGCGGTCCTGAACGATGAGCTTGCCGGTGGCCTTCTTCGGATTGCGGGTCTTCTGGCCCTTGGCGTGACCCCACGGGCTGAGCAGGTGCTGGCGACCACCACCGGACTTGGAGCGGCCTTCGCCACCACCGTTCGGGTGATCGATTGGGTTCATGCACATGCCGCGCACGGTCGGGCGGGTGCCCTGCCAGCGGGTGCGGCCGGCCTTGCCAGAGACAACATTCATGTGCTCGACGTTGCCGACCTGGCCGATGGTGGCGTAGCACTCGGCGTGGATCTTGCGGATTTCACCGGAGGGCATCTTGACGAGGGCGTACTCACCCTCGCGGTTGGAGAGGATGGCAGCCTGGCCGGCGGCGCGGGCGGCAACACCGCCGCGACCCTTGACGAGCTCGACGTTGTGAATGCTCGTGCCGAGCGGGATCTTGCGCAGCGGCAGGGCATTGCCGACTTCCGGAGCCGCCTTCTCGCCGGCCATGACGCTGGCGCCCAGCTTCAGGTTGTTCGGGGCGAGGATGTAGGCGCGCTCACCGTCCTTGTATTCGACAAGGGCAATGCGTGCGGAGCGGTTCGGATCGTACTCGATGCCGATGACCTTGGCGGCTTCATCGCGGCGGGCGCGCTTGAAGTCGAGCAGGCGGTAGCGGCGCTCGTGGCCGCCGCCGATGTGGCGGCAGGTGATGCGCCCGGTGTTGTTGCGGCCGCCGGACTTGCGAAGGGCCACGGTCAAGCTGCGCTGAGGCTCGCTCTTGGTGATTTCTTCAAAGGAGTTCCACTCCTTGTACCGGTTGGACGGGGTGGTGGGCTTGAAATTTTTCAGCGCCATGGCTCTGCGTCTTTCTGATTAAAAGGTTTCCGAAACGGGGGGTTCACACGAGGTCGAGCGACTCGCCTTCCTTGAGGCGGACGACGGCCTTCTTCCAGTGGTTGGTGCGGCCGGCGTCGGCGCGGCGCTCGCGGCGGGCCTTGCCGAAGAAATTGGCGGTGCGGACCGCCACAACCTTCTTGCCGAAGTGGGCTTCAACGGCCCGCTTGATCTCCAGCTTGTTGGCCTGGGGGTTGACCAGAAAAACGTACTCGTTGTTGGTCTCGCCGAGGCGCGTCGCCTTCTCGCTGAGGCGAATCGATTGAATCACGGAATGGGGGTCTTTCATATCAGGCAGTCCTCCGGGCAAGGGTTGGCAACGCGTCGGCGGTCACGATCACCTGGGCGTAGTTGAGCAGGTGTTCGGCATTGACCTCGTCGGCGGAGATGAGCTGGACGTTCTGGACGTTGCGCGCCGAGCGGAAGGTCGGCTCGTCAAAGGCCTGGCCGACAAGCAGCACCTTGTTGGCGCTGGCCAGGCCGCCGATCGCGGCGACGAAGCTCTTGGTCTTGCCATCGGCGACCGTGAAGCTGTCGACGGTGAGCACGGCGCCGTCGTTGATGCGGGCGGTGAGGGCGGCGCGGAGGGCGAGCTTGCGGACGTTTTTGGTCGTGGTTTTCGACCAGTCGCGGGTGCGCGGGCCAAAGACGACACCACCGCCACTCCAGATGGGGGAGCGCTTGCTGCCCATGCGGGCGTTGCCGGTGCCCTTCTGCTTCCAGAGCTTCTTGCCGCTGCCGGAGACTTCCGAGCGGTTCTTGGTGTGGGCATTGCCCTGACGGCGGTTGGCGCGGTAGGCGACAACGACGTCATTGAGGGCCTGCTTGCCCTGATGACCTTCGGTCAGATTCAGGCTGGCCTGGCGGGCGCCTTCGGGGGAGAGAACGGTTGCTGGCATGTTTCGATACCTCCTGGTGGATTACTTGGCCGGAGCGGCCTTTTTCTTGGCGGGGCGCACCACGACGATGCTGCCCTTGTTGCCGGGGATGGCGCCGCTGATGAGTAGGATTCCCTCCTCGGGACGGCTCTGGACGACCTTGAGATTCTGGGTGGTGACGCGTTCGACACCGTCATGGCCGGGCATCTTCTGGTTCTTCCAGACGAGGCCTGGGGTGAGGCGGCAGCCGATTGAACCAGGCCGGCGGTGCATCATGTGACCGTGGGTGGCCGGCTGACCGCTGAAATTCCAGCGCTTCATGACGCCCTGGAAGCCCTTGCCCTTGGTGGTGCCGATGACATCGACCCACTGGCCGGCACTGAACAGGCTGGCGTCGAGGGTGGCGTCGGCGGCGGGCAGCTGCTCGTCGGACGGCAGGCGAAACTCCTTGATATGGCGCTTGGGTGCGGTGCCATGCTTCTTGAAGTGGCCCATGGCGGGCTTGTTGACGCGGAATTCCTTCTGGTCGCCGTAGCCGACCTGCACCGCGCTGTAACCGTCCTTGCCGGCGGCCTGCTTCACCTGGATCACGGTGTTGCCACTGACGTCAACGACGGTGACGGCAACGGCGACACCCTTGTCGGTGTACACTTTGGTCATGCCAAGCTTTTTTCCAATCAGTCCTAGAGCCATATTCGGAGTCTCCTGTGTGTGCGTTGTTCAGCCGGGGTTGCGCGGACTAGATGCGGATGGTGATGTCCACGCCGGAGGGCAGGTTGAGCTTCTTCAGCTCGTCCACCGTGCGCGAGGTCGGATCGACGATGTCAAGCAGGCGCTTGTGGGTGCGGATCTCGAACTGGTCCATCGACTTCTTGTCGACGTGCGGGGAGCGGTTGACGGTGAACTTCTCGATGCGGGTCGGAAGCGGGATGGGGCCGGCCACGCGGGCGCCGGTGCGCTTGGCGGTCTCGACGATGTCGGCGGTGCTTTTGTCAAGCACGCGGTAGTCGTAGGCGCGCAGGCGGATTCTGATTCGCTGGTTGTTCATGACGGGATTCCGACGTTGAAGGTTCTGCTGGGGGTTAGTTCTTGCCGCCGCCGCGCTGCTCGACGATCTGGTCGACGATCTGCTGCGGCACCTGTTCGAAGTGCGAGGGCTGCATGGAGTAGGAGGCGCGGCCCGAGGAAAGGGTGCGGATGGCGGTGGAGTAGCCGAACATTTCCGCCAGCGGCACTTCGGCGCGCAGGATGGCGGTGTTGCCGCGGTTTTCCATGCCGAGAATCTTGCCGCGGCGACGGTTGAGGTCACCCATGATGTCACCCTGGTAGTCCTCGGGGGTGGAGCACTCGACGGCCATGATCGGCTCGAGCAGGATGCACTTGGCCTTCTTGAGCGCGTCCTTGACGGCGAAGATGGCGGCCATCTTGAAGGCGTTTTCGTTGGAGTCAACCTCGTGGCTGGAACCGTCCAGCAGGTCGATGTGCATGTCGATCACCGGGTAACCGGCGATGATGCCGTTGAGCACCGCTTCCATGCAGCCCGATTTGCAGGCATTGATGTATTCTTTCGGAATGGTACCACCGACGACCTTGTTTTCGACCGTGACACCCTTGCCCTTTTCAGCCGGGAAGACTTTGAGCACGACGTGACCGTATTGACCGCGGCCGCCAGACTGCTTGACGAGCTTGCCTTCGCCGTCGGCCTCGCGGGTGAGGGTTTCGCGATAGGCGATCTGGGGCTTGCCGGTGTTGGTTTCAACCTTGTGCTCGCGCTTGAGGCGGTCGCAGAGAATTTCCAGGTGCAGCTCGCCCATGCCGGCGATGATGGTCTGCCCGGTTTCCTCGTCGGTCTTGACAAAGAAGGTCGGATCTTCTTCCGAAAGGCGCTGGAGGGCGTTGGCCATCTTCTCCTGGTCGCCCTTGGTCTTCGGCTCGACGGCCATCGAGATGACCGGCTCGGGGAAGGTCGGCGGCTCAAGCTGGACGTCGAGGTCCTCGTCGCAGAGCGTGTCGCCGGTGCGCACATCCTTGACGCCAACGAGGGCGGCAATGTCGCCAGAGTAACAGGCGTCGATGTCCTTGTGAACGCTGGCCTGGATCTGGATGAGGCGGCCGACGCGCTCGGACTTGCGGGTGCGCGGGTTGTAGATGGTGTCGCCCTTCTTCACGCAGCCGGAGTAGACACGGAAGAAGACCAGACGGCCGAACTTGTCGGACCAGAGCTTGAAGGCAAGGGCGATAAACTTGCCGTTGTCGTTCGGTTCTGCGGTGATCTTAACCTCGGAGTCGTCGATGGACTCGCCTTCCTGGGGGGCGATGTCGAGCGGACCCGGCAGGTAGTCGATGACGGCATCGATCAGGTACTGCACGCCCTTGTTCTTGAAGGCGGAGCCACCGGCCATCGGGATGATTTTATTGGCGATGACGGCGCGGCGCAGGCCGGCCTTCAGTTCCACAGGACCAATCGGCTGCTCCTCAAGGAACAGCATGCCCAGCTCATCATCAGCACTACAAACGGCATCGAGCAACTCTTCATAGGCGGCCTTGGCTTTCTCAACCTCGGCACCTTCCAGGTCGCGCACGGTGTAGGTGGAGCCCCACTTGTCGCTGTCCGAATAGATGACCGCCTTCTGGTTGATGACGTCGATCTGGCCTGAGAGATTCTCCTCGGCACCGATCGGGATCAGGACCGGGTAGGCCGGAGCGCCGAGCTTCTCGCGCACCTCCTTGACGACGTTCTCAAAGTTGGCGCCGGTGCGGTCCATCTTGTTGACGAAGGCAATGCGCGGCACGCCATACTTTTCCGCCTGGCGATAGACGGTTTCCGACTGCGGTTGAACGCCAGCCACGCCACAGAGCACGAAAATCGCACCGTCAAGAACGCGCAGGGAGCGCTCCACCTCGGCCGTGAAGTCCACGTGCCCAGGGGTGTCAATGATGTTGAGACGAAAATCTTCAAGTTCGCGGCTCTTGTAAACACCCGGCTCCTTGAGCTGCTTCCACTTGGTGGTGACAGCGGCGGAGGTGATGGTGATGCCGCGCTCCTGCTCCTGCTCCATCCAGTCGGTCGTCGCGCCGCCGTCGTGCACCTCGCCGATCTTGTAGTTGATGCCGGTGTAGAACAGGATGCGCTCGGTCGTGGTCGTCTTGCCCGCGTCAATGTGGGCGCAGATCCCGATGTTGCGGGTGCGCTCCAGGGGGAATTCGCGGTTGGGGGAGTTGTGATTCGACATGGACGGAAATGGGGGAGGTAGCGAGACGGCGGGACGGGTAATATCAGAAGCGGAAGTGGGCGAAGGCGCGGTTGGCCTGGGCCTGCTTGTGGACATCGTCGCGCTTGCGCACGGCACTGCCCTGCCCCTGCGAGGCTTCCTTGAGCTCGTTGGCGAGGGCGCGGTGCATGGGCTGACCCTTGCGGCCGCGGGCATAACCCACGATCCAGCGCATGGCGAGCGACTCGGAGCGGGCCGGAGCAACTTCAAGCGGCACCTGGTAGGTGGCGCCACCGACGCGGCGGGCCTTGACCTCAACCTTCGGCTTGGCGTTCTCGATGGCGCGGTTGAACAGCTCCAGCGGGTCGACCGAGTCGGCCTTTTCATTGAGCTGATCGATGGCGGCGTACACAATGCGCTCGGCGAGCGACTTCTTGCCGCACTGCATGACGCGGGCGATCAGGTGCGCCACCAGCTCGCTGTCATAGCGGGCGTCTTTGTGGACGGGCTTGTCGTAGACTCTTTTTCTGCGGGCCATGATGGGATGGGGTCAGGGGAGTGGGGAAACGGAAACTTACTTCTTGCCGCCCTTGGCAGGTGCGGCGGCGCCGGCCTTCGGACGCTTGGCGCCATACTTCGAACGGCCACGGCGGCGCTTGTCGACACCCAGGCAGTCAAGGGTGCCGCGAACGATGTGGTAACGGACACCCGGAAGGTCCTTCACGCGGCCGCCGCGCACCAGGACGATCGAATGCTCCTGGAGGTTGTGACCTTCACCGCCGATGTAGGCAATCACCTCGAAACCGTTGGTCAGGCGCACCTTGGCAACTTTACGAAGCGCGGAGTTCGGCTTCTTCGGCGTGCGGGTCATGACCTGAAGGCAGACGCCTCGGCGCTGCGGGCACTTGGTAAGCGCGGGCGACTTCGACTTCACCGACTTGTCCTTGCGGCCGTGTCTGACGAGTTGATTGATGGTGGGCATGGTCTGTTGAATTCGTTCCGGTCTGGAGGCCGCGTCAGGCAGGCCGGAAAAGACAGTGCATCCACCTCGTGAAAGGGTTCGCACAGTGTTTTTCCGGTTCACTGCTCCGATAGTCAGGGCCGCATGCGCGGCTGGCTGGGCTAGCGCTCCAAAGGAACGCCTGGGCCGGGGAGCACGCAAAATGGCTGACAACCTGGGATTGGCAAGATGTTTTTGCAGCTTTTTTGAATTTTTGTACCTGCGCCCCACGCCAGCCCCAATCATCGCCAAACCGCTTTTTTTGTCGCCACGTCCGGAACTTCACGATAAAAGAGGGATCGCGATGAACGAAACCTCCCCTTCCCATGAC
>CANNUR010000032.1 GCA_947523045.1 uncultured Prosthecobacter sp. | reverse complement strand
CGCTTGTCATCGATCTCCTTCGGGCTGAGCAGGTCGCGCACCGCAAAGTTGCGGTCGGCGGGATCGCTGCCGAGGGCGAAGGGGCCGAAGGCGCTGCTCATGTAGCCGGTGCCCTGATCGGGGGCGAAGACGTTCGGCACCGCCACGTAGGGCGGCAGGTTGTTGCGCGAGCCCTGCTCGTGGGCAATCACCGAACCGAAGCTCGGGAACTTGATCGCCGGGCTCGGGCGGTAACCGGTGAACATGTTGTGGGTGCCGCGCTCATGCGCCGCTTCGCCATGGGTCATGCTGCGGATCACCGTCAGCTTGTTCATGATCTTGGCGATGTTCTGGAACTTCTCGCCGACGTATTCGCCAGGAATCGAGGTCTTGATCGGCGTGTACGGACCGCGGTAGTCCGGCGAGGCGAAGGGCTTCGGATCCCAGGATTCATGCTGGGCCATGCCCCCCGGCAGGTAGATGTGAATGATCGAGTCGGCGATCGGCTTGAAGGTCTCGACGTCGGGAATCGCCTGCGCCGCCTGCAGCCTGAGCAGGTCGGGAAGGGTCAGGCCAAGGCTGCCGGCAAGGCCGACGTGGAGGAAGTCGCGACGGCTGACTCCGGAGCGGAGATCGGGGTGATTGCCTTCGCAGTGGGGGTGCATTTTCATGGGGTGGAGGGATCGTGTTCGCGGTGAATTACGCCCGCCCTGTGTCCTTCTTGCAGCGAAAATCAATGCAAAAATGCATGCCACCGCCAATTCAGGGCCCCGCGGGTGCCTCAGGGCGCCACCGCCGGAGGCGCCGACAGCGGCCGTTTCAGGGCCTCCAGCAGGTCGCCGCCGGGTGCCACTTCAGCGGGAGGCAGCAACTCCGGCAGGGGCGCGACCGGCATTCGCGTCTCGGGGCCGCTCTCGCGCGCCGGCGTGATCAGGTGGTTCAACACCACCAAGGCGATCGCCCCCACGGTGAGCAGCGCCAGTCCGGCCAGACGTCGCTCCACCCGCCGCACGGCCGGGTCTGCACGCAGGGGCACCAAAACCTCGGGGGACGACGCGTCGTTCACGGCTGGGCAGCGGGAGCGAAGGGTTGCGGCTGGTAGGCGGAGGCAAGGTCCACCTTGAAGCGCCAGCTCAGGACTTCATCCGGCTGATCAGCGGCTTTTTTGAAGCTGAGGGTGACGGCGCAGTCGTCGCGACGCAGACGCATCGGCATCTGGTAGCTGACGGTCATGCTGGCGGGATCGTAGTGGGCCGGCACCACCCCGAGACCGGCCACGCGCAGGCGCACCGACTCCGGAATCACCGTGCCCAGGCGTTGCAGCTTTGCCTCGATCTTCGGCAGGCGCTCGGCGATGACCGCGTCGGGCGCGGGCGTCAGCTCGACCAGCGCGCGACCCTCGGCATCCTTGGCATCGGCGAGCAAAAAATGGCTGGAGGCGACATCGCCGCGGCCGCGGAAGCTGGTGGCCAGCTTGAAGTTGGCATCGCTCTCGCCGTGGATGATGAAGCGACCGAGCTTGGCGAGCGGACTGTCCCAGATCACCTTCTGGGCATTGACCGTGACCAGGGCCTCATAACCGGCCTGCAGCCCCGCCTCGGCGGTCGCCTCATCGAAGATGCCGAAGGGATAGGCGAAGGTTTTGCAGGGCACACCGAGATTCTGCTCGAGGAAGCTCTTCGATTCCTGCAGCTCGGCCAGCACCCAGGCCTGGTGGGCCGCCGCATCACGCCCGCCCTTGCGGGCGCGCAGGCTTTCGTGAGAGACGCTGTGGCTGCCGATCTCGCAGCCGTGCTGCATCATCTCGCGGATCTGCTCCCAGGTCAGGCTGCGGCCGCCGATGTTGACGTACTTCTTGTACCGGGAAGGCATGCTGGTACACCCCCTGCCAGCCATCGTCCATGGTGATGACAAAGGCCTCCTCGGGGATGTTTTTCTCGCCGCGCCTCCAGGCCAGGACATCGCTCAACGGAATGACCGGGATGCCGGAATCCTTGATCGCCTGCATCTGGCCGCGGAACTTGTCGGCGGCGATGATCATCGGCGAGCCGCCGCGTTCGCGGAAGTCGTGATAGCCGAGGATGGAGACCACCGAGGACTTGTTCAGCTCAAACGGTTCGGCCTTGGGCGCGATGTCAGCCTCGGTGACCAGGTCAAAGGCCGCGGCATCGAGCAGGCGCTTCTCCATGGCCAGTTCCTCGGGCGTCAGTTCCGGCTCGACCGGTTTCGGCGGCTCCTGCACCAGTCCGGCGGCCTTGGCCAGGCGGTCGAGCTTGTCCTGGGCACGCTTGCACGACACCGGCAGCAGGGCCAGCAGGCAGAGGGCGGCGATCCAGAGTCTCATGCACTTTCATAAAACGCCCGGCGACCGATGGCAAGCGCGGGTCGCAGCCCTGCCCGGCTGGCCGAAAACAAAAACCCCCGGCGGAAACCGCCGGGGGTGGAGGGGAATCAAGCGGTCACTGCTTGGTGACGGTATTGTTCGACGAGGTGAACATCCCCACAACCGTGGGCGCCTGGAGGTACTGGCCGCCGAAGCCATTGATCACTCCGGTGATATTATTGACGTAAAGGGTGATCGTAACGTAAGGCTTGGTCTTGGTATCCGCATAGACAAGGGTCGTCGGACGACCATCGGTCAACAGCGGAACTGTGCGGCCGGCAAATACCACAGTCCGCAAATCAGATGAAACGGTAAACGTGACCTGCGAAAGGTGGGCCGGCATCTGACTCGGATAAGAAAACGGAGGTATGATAGGCTGACGATTGAAGGTGCCGGTGTAGGTGCCCGCGAGAATGCCTGCTTCCGCCACGAGCGGGTCAGTGACAAACGGCCCGATGAATTCCGTGGCAGCACTCACCAGGGTTCCAGTCTTCGGATCGAGCGGCGGAACCAGCACCTGACCGAAGGCAAAGGCGCTCGCCCCCACCACGGAGGGCTGCGTCAGGACACCGCTGATGGTCACCTTGCGCTTGACCTTCTTGCCACCCACCTCGTCCTCAAGATTCAGGGTCGCGGTCAGCAGACCGGTCTTGGGGTCAATCTTGCCGGTGAAAATCTTTTTCCAATCATGCGCCTTGGTCAACAGCGAGGGCGAACCGGCCCCACCCTGGCGAATGACGAGCTGATTTTTGGCATCGAGCGTCAGCATGGTCGGCGTGCGAGCATCATCGAAATCATAATCCAGCGCGAACTCAAAGGCCTGGTTTTCCAACAGCCCCAGTACACCCGCCAGCGTCTCCCCCTTGCCCGGCATCTTCCACTCGACCACGCTCGCGTCAAAGCTGGCGTCAAAGCCGTCGCGGTAGCTCTTGTCCTTCGCGTTCGGCGACTTCGCCCAGCGCGCGGAGCCCTGATCAGCAGCGACGTGGTACCAGTCGTCGCCGCGGTCGGTGAGGCGGAAGAAGGCGGTGAAGTAGCTGCCGGCGGTCTTGTGCACGCCGAAGAAGAAGCGGTAGGTGCCGTCCTCGGAGGGCCGGGCGCTGGCGGTGAACTTGGTGCCATCGGCGAGCGTACCCTTCACCGCCATGACGCCGTCGGGCTTGATCGTGGCCGAGCCGATGGTGGCACCGCCGGGCGGCGTTTCGTCGCCATTGCTGACGGCGTCATGGAAGGCCAGGCTGAACACCCCGGCCCAGGGGCAGTCGTCGGTCTTGGCCTTGTAAAAACGCAGGCGCGAGGCGCTGTCCTCAAGCTGGACGAAGTCGCCGCTGAAGTTGGGCACCAGGGCGTTGCCGGCAACGCTGAAGGAACCATCATCGGCGATGATGAGCGACAGCTTCAGCTCGAGCCCCTCCTTGGGCTTGACGACGTCGAGGTCGGTCAGCTCGGCGGTGGTGTTGATCTCGTCAAAGCTGAGCAGGCTCTTGAACTTGTAGCTCTTCTGATTCTTGAGCAGGAGCGCACCGGAGAGCGAGCCCTTGCTGGTCACCGTGAAATCGATGCGACCGGCGGGATCGCCGCTGGGGTCCTCGACCAACAGCCCCTGGTAGGTGCCGGCAAAGGGGGTGAAGGTGTCTTGGGCGACGAGCGGCGTGCCGATCAACAAGAGACCTGCGGCCAGACTGTGGGACAGGAAACGAGGGAGATGGAGTTTCATGGGCGCGCCAAGAGTGGCAGAAAACCATTCTTGACGCAACTGACTCTCTGCCTCGTTGCTCTATAATCTCTAGAAGGACCGCTGAGCCAAACAGGCTCAGGCCTTCCAGACCTTGAGCAGGGCCTCAGCCATGTCGGCGGGCGAGTCGGCGACGGAGATGCCGCACTCGGCGAGGATGCGCTTCTTGGCCGCGGCCGTGTCATCGGCGCCGCCGATGATGGCGCCGGCGTGGCCCATGCGGCGGCCGGGAGGGGCGGTGGCGCCGGCGATGAAGGCGGCGATGGGCTTCTTGCAATGTTCCTTGGCCCAGAGGCCGGCCTCGACCTCGGCAGTGCCGCCGATTTCGCCGATCATGATGATGGCTTCGGTCTCGGGATCCTCGTTAAACATCTTCAGCACGTCGAGATGGCTGGTGCCGTTGACCGGGTCGCCGCCGATGCCGACGCAGGTGCTCTGGCCGTAACCACGGGTGGTGAGCTGCCAGACCGCCTCATAGGTGAGGGTGCCCGAGCGGCTGACAACGCCGACGTTGCCGCGCTTGTGAATGTAGCCGGGGGCGATGCCAATGCGGCAGCCACCCTGGGACTTGTCGCCGCGGCCGGGCGTGACCACGCCGGGGCAGTTCGGGCCGATCAGGCGGGTCTTGCTGCCCTTCATCGCGGCCTTGACCTTGATCATGTCATTGACCGGGATGCCCTCGGTGATGGCGACCACGAGATCGAGGCCGGCGTCAACCGCCTCAAGGATGGCGTCGGCGGCGAAGGGCGGCGGCACGAAGATCGCGCTGACCGTGGCGCCGGTGGCACGGGCGGCCTCGCTGACGGTGTCAAACACCGGCACCTTGTGGCTGCCGTGATCAAAGGTCTGGCCGCCCTTGCCGGGGGTCACGCCGGCCACCAGCTGCGTGCCGTAGTCGAGCGAAGCTTTGGCGTGGCGGGAACCGAAGTCGCCGGTGATGCCTTGGACGAGAATGCGGGTGTCAGTGTCAACGAGGATGGCCATGGGGGTGGGGCGGTTTTCTGTGGGCGTGAATCGCGAGAGCGACCGGAACGGCGCGCGCCATCATAGGAGCCGGTGCCGGCGCGTCAAGGACGGTCGGTGATTCCCTTGCGGAAAGAAGCCGCAGAACCAGCGCGTAGTGTGGCGGACCCCCGTCATGACCCCGCTTCGCACCAACTGCAACGGCCTCGGCCGCCGCGACTTCCTCCAGACCGGCTTCGGCGCCCTAGGCGGACTCGCCTTCACCGACCTGCTCGCGCTGCGCGCCCAGGCGGCGCAGGCGCGCGGCAAATCCAGCCCCGACCAGATCAACTGCATCCTGGTCTGGCTCGACGGCGGACCCTCGCACTACGAAACCTTCGATCCGAAACCGGACGCGCCCAAGGAAATCCGCGGCGAGTTCAAGTCGATCCCCACCTGCGTGCCCGGCGTGCACTTCTGCGAAACGCTGCCGACGCTGGCCAAGACCTTCGACAAGTTCACGGTGGTCCGCTCGATCTGCCACAAGGATCCCAACCACGGCGGCGGCAATCACTACCTGATGACGGGCGCACCGACGCCGGTGCCGGTCGGCTGCGGCGCCTTCGTCAGCTTCCATCCCTCGTTCGGCTCCATGGTCTCGCACGAACGCGGCGTGCGCGGCGGTCTGCCCGCCTACATGAGCCTGCCGAGCGTCTCACGCTCCGGCGGCCCCAACTTCCTCGGCGCCCAGCACGCGCCCTTCGTCATCGGCGGCGATCCCAACAGCAAGTCCTTCCGCGTCCGCGACGTCGCCATCCCGCCGGACCTCAGCGAAGGCCGCGCCCTCGGCCGCAACCAGCTGCGCGCCTCGCTCGACCGCCTGCGCCGCATCCCCGACCTCGCCGCCGAGGATCCGACCGTCGGCTTCGACCAGTTCTACCAGCAGGGCATGGAACTCGTCACCTCGCCCACTGCCCAGGCCGCCTTCGACCTCTCCAAGGAACCCGAGCACGTGCGCAAGATGTACGGCGAAAACGATTTCGGCCAGCGCCTGCTGCTGGCGCGCCGCCTCGCCGAGGTCGGCGTCTCGTTCACCGTCGCCTACTGGGGCGGCTGGGACCATCACCGCGGCATCTTCAAGACCTTCAAGGACAGCTACGCGCAGAAGCTCGACCAGGGCCTCAGCGGCCTGATCACCGACCTCGACCAGCGCGGCATGCTCGACAACACCCTTGTGGTCTGCCTCGGTGAGTTCGGTCGCACCCCCAAGGTCAACAAGGACGCCGGCCGCGACCACTGGCCGGGCGCGATGAGCGTGCTCATGGCCGGCGCCGGCATCCCCGGCGAGCAGATTGTCGGCGCCACCGATCCGAAGGGCTACTACGCGGCGGAGAACATCTATTCGCCCGAGGACTTCGCCGTGTCGCTGTACACCAAGCTCGGCATCGATCCCCATCAGGTGCTGCACACCGCCACCGGTCGCCCCGTGCAACTGGTCAACGGCGGCAAGCCGATCAAGGAGCTCTTCGTGTGAGCCTCCCCCGCCCTGCCCTGCGTCAGCCGCTGCGTTCCGTCATCCTCGCCCTGTGCGCGGTCGGCGTGCCGCTCGCTGCCGAACCCCCGAAGCTCGATTCGCTGTTCCCCGCCGGCGGTCGCGCCGGCACCAGCTTCATTCTCGCCGGCGGCGGCCGCGTCGATGACGCCCGCCTGGTCAGTCCGACCCCCGGGCTGCAGTTTGTGCCGACCGGCAAGAAGCGCGAGTGGCAGGTCCACATCGAGGCCGGCACGGCCGCCGGCCTGCATCTCGTGTACGCGGTCAACGCCGAAGGCGCCTCGGCACCGCGCTGGTTCAGCGTCGGCACGCTGCCGGAACTCGCCGAGACCGAACCCAACAACGAGGCCGGCAAGGGCATGGCCCTCGAAAAGCTGCCGGTCTGCCTCAACGCCCGCCTCGATTCGGGCGGCGACGTCGATCATTTCCACGTCGACCTGAAGGCCGGCCAAACCCTCGCCGGCCGGGTCGAAGCCTATGCCCTGGGCAGTCCGGTCGATGTGATGCTGCACATCCTTGACGCCGCCGGCACACGGGTTTTCACCGCCAGCGACGGCCGCAACCTCGATCCCGATTTTGTCTTCACCGCCACCAAGGCGGGACGACACACGATCCAGGTCGCCGGCTTTGTGCATCCGCCGCAGGCCAGTGTCAGCTTCACCGGCGGTTCGACGACGGTGTACCGGCTGCATCTCAGCACCGGCCCGGTCGTGCGCCATGCGCAACCGGCTGCACTCGCCACCACCGGCAAGACCGCGCTGAAGCTCAGCGGCGTCGGGCTCGACGCCAAGACCTCCGCGTTCAGCGCCGAAGCCCCGGCAGGCGTCCAGCCGGGCGAAGTCGTTCTGCTGCAGCCACCCCCTGCCCTGCACCCCCTGCAGGTGCGGGTTGCCGCCTCGGCACCGCAGGCGGAAAAGGAGCCCAACGAAAAACCAGAGCAGGCCACCGCGGTGCAGCCGGGTGTGGTCGCCGGCCTCATCGCGGCGCGCGGCGACCTCGACCGCTTTGCGGTGACCTTGAAGAAGGGCGACAAGCTGCAGGCCAGCCTCTGGGCGCGCCGGCTCGGGCTGCCGCTCGACGCCGCGCTGCGAGTGGAGGATCCCACCGGCAAGGTGCTGAGCGAAGTCGCCGATGTTGGTGACGAAGCCGATCCGACCCTGAGCTGGACCGCTGCCGCCGATGGCATTTACCAGGTTGTGGTGACCGACCAGTTCCAGCTCGGCGAGCCCGACGGTCATTACGTGCTCGAGATCGGTCCTGCGCAGCCGGGTGTCGAAGCCCTGCTGGCTGATGCCAAACCGATCACGCTGGAGCGCGGCAAAACCGCCTCCGTGAAACTGACGGTGAAACGGCTCAACGGTCACAAGGAACCGCTCGTCGTTCGCGTCGCCGGTCTGCCGGCCGGGGTGCAGGCCGCGGACGTGGCGGTGCCGGAAAAGGGCGGCGAGGTCGAACTCAAGCTGCAGGCCGCCGCCAACGTGCCGTCCGGAGGTTCCATCGTGCGCCTGCAGGTCTGGAGCGCTGGCGACAGCCCCCGGGTCCAGGCGGTGCTCGCGCCGCTGCGCGGCGAGGATCGCCGCGGCACCTCCCTGCTCGATCACGCGGAGACGCTCTGGCTGCAGGTGCGCTGACGCCACACCGCTCCTCACAGTCGCTCGGGCCGGTAACTGCCCTCGGCCGGCGGCCGGCCGCGCGCCTTCCGGCGCAGGGTCTCGCGCAGTTCCCCGACGACCTCCCGCGCCACGTCCGTGCCGGCGAGATTGACGTGCTCGCCCGGATCGGAATCGTGATCGTACAGCTCGGCCCCCGCCGCACCCTCGTTCCATTCGGTGTAGCGCCAGCGGGCGGTGCGCAGGCTGCGCCCCATGACCGGCTGGCCGTCGCCGGGTCGCAGGATCTGGGTCACCGCCGCCTCGCGCCACTCCGCCTCGGGATCGTCGAGCAGCGGTCGCAGGCTGCGGCCAGCGAGGTTTCGCGGTGGGGTCAGTCCACACAGATCGGCGAGGGTCGGGTAGAGATCGACCAGCTCCACCACGCGGCGGCAGACGCGGCCGTTCCCGCGCGCGCCGGGGGCGCGAATGAACAGCGGCGTGCGCGCCGATTCCTCAAACAGCGTGCGCTTCTGCCAGACGCCGCCGTGCTCGCCGAGGTGATAGCCGTGATCGCTCCAGACGACGACGATCGTGCGTTCCGCCAGCCCCTCCCGTTCCAGCGCCTCCAGCAGCCGGCCAATCTGGGCGTCGACAAACGACACGCAGGCGCGATAGGCCTGCAGGGCCTGCCGGCAGGTCGCCTCATCGAGACCGTAGTGCGGCGTCGGGTTGTTGTGGGCGAAGGCCGCCGCAGGAATGTCGGCGCGGTCATCACCCGGCGCTTGCGGCAGGCGCACGCCGTCGAGCGGATGCAGATCAAAGTAGCGCTTCGGCGCGACAAAGGGCGTGTGCGGCCGAAACAATCCCACGCCGAGGAAAAACGGCCGGTCGCCCTTCTCACCGAGGAAGCGCACGGCCTCGCTGACACTGAGGCCGTCGGTCTGCTCCTCGTCCCTACCCTCCGCCGCAAGCCAGCTCAGGGCCGCGCTGATCTTCTTCTGCGGCGTCGGATTCGTGATGAGGGCCTCGTCGGCGACATCGCGCCCCTTGGGATTGAGCACCCAGTTCCAGGAAGCGGGATCGTCGAGGCCGTTGGTGCCGATGCCCGCGGGCACATCGTAGTGGTAGATCTTGCCGATGCGACCGCTGGTCCAGCCGCCGCGACGGAACAACTGCGGCAGGGTGACGTGATCGGCGGCGGTGTCGCGAAAGTGCCGGTCGAGATCAAAGACCTGCAGCCGGTCCGGGCGCAGGCCGGTGAGCACCGAGGCGCGGCTTGGATTGCACAGCGGAATCTGGCAGTAGGCGCGCTCAAAGAGCACCCCGGAGGCGGCGAGCTTGTCGAGGTGCGGCGTGCGTGCCGTCGCATCGCCCAGGCAGCCCAGGGCGGGCCCGAGGTCGTCGACGGCGATGAACAGCACGTTGGGGCCGTTCGCATGGGCCGAACCGGTCAGCAGGGCGAGCCCGGCGAACAGGTTGATCAGGCGACGACAGAAAGAAGCACGTGGCATGACCGCAGCCTGCCACGAAAAGCGCCAGCCACGCAACGGCAAAGCGGTGTCAGGGCTGCGCCGCGAGCGCGGCGGCGGCCTTTGCCTTGGCCTCCTCGGCCTTGCGCAGGATCTCGTCGGGACTCGGCAGCGAGGCGAGCACGTCCATGGGGATGAAGCCGTCGCTGACCAGTTTGGTCAGGCATTTCTTGCGTTCATCGAGCGCCTTGTCCGGACTGCGCTCCTTGCTGAACCGGCTCTTCGCCGCCGCACTGCGATCCTTGAGCGCCGCGTAGATGTCTCCGCCGAGCAGCGACGAAATGTCCACCTTCATCTTCTCGCGGCCATGGTCGGCGGCGCTGACCTCATCGCCATTGATGGGTCCGCCCTGGTACTTCGGGAACATGATGGCCACCTCGGGACAGACGCGCGAGCAGGCCGGGCAGTTGGTCTTGCAGTTGTCGTTGTTCTGCACCTGGATCTTGTGATCGGCGCTGACGCCGTACACGTCGAACAGGCAGAAGCTAAGGCACTGCATGCAGTTCGTGCAGCGCGAATAATCGATCACCGGAAACCAGGGCTTCCACTTGCCGGGCTCGTTCATCGGCCGCGTGCCACGGGTCTGATCGACGAGCGACAGTACACCCTCGGCTTCCAGGCCGGTGATGTCACGCGCCTCGATGGCCACCCGACCCTCGGCATCCTCGACCGCCGGGGCCTGGCGCCCCTCAAAGGCGCCGAGCACCAGCAGGGTGTGATCGTCGGACGGACGTGCGGAGGCGCCGCCCTGCGCGCCGACGCGCGACACGGCGTAGCCCTTGTCGAGCAGGGCGGCGAGCACGCGGGCACGGGCTTCGGCCGGCAGCGGGATGGCGCCACGGCCTTCGTAGAGGACGATCTTCAGCGGGCGGGCAGTGTGGGTGATCATGGGGTCGCGGGATCGGTGGGAGTAACGTCGGCGCTGGCGAGCATCTTGGCGGCAATCTGGGCGGCTTCCTCGGTGCGCATGTTGTGGATGTCCACCGCCTCCGCCAGAGGCGCCCCGGCCTGATGGAACAGGCCGCGCACGGCGCGCGGGTAGCAGGCGGCGATGCGCAATCCGCCCGTGGCGGCGAGTTCCTGCAGGCGCGGGTCGCGGTGGGCGGCCATCTCGCAGAGATCGGCGACCATTTCAAAGCTGGCACCGGACTCGGCCAGCCGCTGCAGGACCTCGTTTTTGACGCCGGTCGGCACGACCTGGGCGTAGGCGCAGCGGCAGTAGAGAAGCGTGGGGGTGTCGGACATCGGGAAGCGGAACGGTGAACGGCTCAGGCGGAGGGCGAGTGCGCCTTCGGGTCGAGCTGGCGGTAGACGCCGAAGTCGTGGTAAAAGAAGCGTTTGGCGAGCTTGTACATCCAGTGTTTTTCGGGGATTTCCTCCTCCTCGCGCCACTGGCTGGTGCGCGCCTGCATGCGTCCGACCTCGGCCAGGGCAGTCTGGCGGATCGTCGTGTCGGCCGCGCCGTGCTTGAGGGCGAGTTCCTTGACCAGGTCGGGTCGCTCCAAGACGATGCAGCCGCGGGTGTGACGGGCGGCGGTCTCGCGGAAATCCTTGAGGAAGGCCGAGCCGGTGAAGACGTCGAACAGGTCGCGGTCGGTGCGCACGTTCTCCTTGGCGAACTGGATGATCGGACAGGGCTCAAGACCGCCGGTGGGCCCAATGTGGTGGCTGATGCCGGTGGCCATCGGGCAGAGCGCGCGACCGTCGTGATCGTAGTAGGCGTCGACAATGGCGATGGGCATCTCCGCGCGCATCGAGGTGACGAAGCGACGCACCTGGGTGATTTGATCAGGCGTCAGCGCCAGCTGCTCGTTGATCTGCGGGCCGACCGGGCGGTAGGTGTGGTACCAGGTGTAATGTACGCCCATGGCGATGAGCTTCTCCAGCCATTCGCGGGTGAGCAGGTCGTGGATGTTGGTCTGGCAGAGGCTGGTGGCGACGCCGGTGAGCAGGCGCGCGTCGAGGCAGTTGCGCAGGCCGCGCAGGGTGCGGTTGAGCACGTCCTTGTTGCCGCGGCGCTCGTCGCTCACCGTGCTGTTGCCCTCGACGCTGACCAGCGGCGTGGCGTTGCCGAGCTTGCGCAGGGCCTCGGCGGTCTTGGCGGTGATGAGCTGGCCGTTGGTGAAGATCTGGAAGTAGCAGTCCGGATGCATCGCCAGCAGGTCGAGCAGTTCCGGGTGCAGGAAGGGCTCACCACCGAGCAGGCCGAAGAAGGCGTTGCCGTGGCGTTTGGCGTCGTGAATGATCTTGTTGAGCTCGTCGAGCGAGATGGCCTCGCGCGGCTTGTCGACATCGACCCAGCAGCCCTGGCAGCGCAGGTTGCAGGAATTGAGGATGGAGATGTACAGGAAGGGCGGAAAGAACTGGCCCTGCTCCATCCGCTTCTTGAAGAGGAGAACCGAGCGCGCGCCCTTGTAACCGAAGTTCCAGGCGATCTTCGCCAGGCACTTCGGGTCCACCGTGCTGAGCATGCGCTGGGTGAGGGAAAAAATCATGCGTCTTGGACTGGCTGGGGGTTGGACGGAAGGCGACTGGCAGGCCGTGGAAGCATAACGCGCGGGCGGGCGGATTCCGTCAGGCAAAGCCACTTCATTCCTCGGCGCCCCCCTCCTCGCCATGACCTTCCTCGGCCATGCGCTGGATGATGCCGGACAAATACTCGATGTAACCGTGGACATCCAGGTGCCCCTCCTCCGGTTCGCCGCGCACGGCATAGAGCCAGCCGACCTCGTACGGATCGGAGCGGACGACGCAGGCATCCTGCTTGAGGTAAGGATTGCCACCGGCAAAACGGCCCTGCATGACGGCATAGACATCCGAGGCAGCCTTGAAGCCCTCGACCCAGCCGACGACGGCACCGGGCACGACCTCGCCCGCCTCGGGGATTTTCCAGTCGCAATCGACCAGCTCGCCAAGCATGCGCGTGGCGAACTTGGTGAAACCGACCCGCCACAGGCCGGATTCGCCCTCGACCGGCGCCATCCAGTAATGGCTGCGGGAGTAGCGGTAGGCCTCCGGAAAACGGGCGGAAAAGCGGGCGTGCTTGAAGCGAACAGTGGGCAGGGACATGGGGTCGTGGGCGGTGGCGGAGGCGGCGGGCCTCCCCTTCTCCGGGCGCGTCACTTCTTGACGGCGAGCTCAACGCTGACCACGCGGCCCTCGGAGTTGCGGGCGAGAACGCGGCCGTTGGCGAGCACCGGCGCGCTCCAGCACTTGCCGTTGAGGATCTGTGCGCGGCTCTCGGGATCAAAGCCGTCCGGCTTGGCCGGGGCGACGATGAGCTCGCCCTTGGAACTGAGCACGAGCAGTCGGCCGTCGGCGGCGGTGAGCGAACCAAAACCGACCTCCTTGGCATCCCACCGTTCGGCGCCATCGCTCAGGCGCACGCACTTCAGGGCGCAACGGCTGTTCTGGTCACCGTCGATGCCATAGAGATGGCCGTCGATCAGCACGCTGGAGTTGAACTGATTTTTGAGGTTCTTGTTTTCCCAGACCTTCTCGGGTTCACCGGCACCGAGCTTGAGCAGGGCGCAGCCCTTGTTGTAACCGCTGGAGATGAACAGCGTCTCACCGGAGAGGATCGGGTCGGCGGCATTGACCCCATACCGGGTGTTCCACCGGTACGACCAGGCCTGCTTGCCGGTCGCCATCTCGACGGCGAGGTAGGCCGTTCCGGAGCCCAGCACAGCCAGGCGCTTGCCCTGCCAGGTGATCGCGTAGGGCGTCGAATAACCGGCGGCATCGGTCTCGCTCTTCCAGACGATCTTGCCCGTGGCCTTGTCGACCGCCATGCCGGCCTTGCCGACGTTGAGAATCAGCCGGTCAGCCTCGACCAGCGGCGCGCCGGCAAAACCCCAGTCAGGCAGGCTGGCACCGGTCTCCTTCTGGACGTTCTTTTCCCACACCACCTTGCCAGTGGCCGCCTCCAGGCAAAACAGGTCGCCCCAGCGGCTCAAATGATAGACCTTGTCGCCCTCAAGGGTCGGCGTCGCTGAGGTGCCGCCTTCATAGTACTTGTCGCCCAGATCCGCCGGATAGCTGTGCTTCCACAAGACGCTGCCGGTCTTTTCATCGAGGCAAAACACCGTGTCGGCACCTTCGGCATGGCCCGTGGTGAGCACCCGACCGCCGGCGACGACGAAGGAGGCGAAGCCGAGACCGACCTCGGCCTCCCAAAGGATCTTCGGATCGGCGGGCAGGGTCCAGCCGATCTCGGTCGAGATGCCGTCGCGGTTCGGACCGCGCCAGACCGGCCAATCGGCCGCGGCGGCCTCGCCAAGCAGGAGGGTGGTGAGCAGGAGTGGGGCGGCTTTCATCACCCGCCAAGTACGCGCGGCGGCGGCGCCTGGCAACCGCCGACTTGCCCGGATTCGGTTTGCGCCCTGGCCACACCTCCCCATCATGGCGGCTCCATGAAGATCGTTCTGCTCGACGCCCACACCGCCAATCCGGGAGACGTCTCCTGGCAGCCCCTCGAAGCCCTCGGCACCTGCGTGATCCACCCGCGCACACCGGTCGCCGAGACCGTGGCACGCTGCGCTGGCGCCCAGGCGGTGATCACCAACAAGGCGCCGCTCACCCGCGAGATGCTGGCCGCGCTGCCCGACCTGAAATACATCGGTGTCACCGCCACCGGCTACAACATTGTCGACGTCGCCGCCGCCCGCGAACGCGGCATCATCGTCACCAACGTGCCGGGTTACAGCACGCCGGCAGTCGCCCAGCTTGTCTTCGCCCTGCTGCTCGAACTCACCAACCACGTCGACCACCACGCGCGCAGCGTCGCCGAGGGCCGCTGGGCCGCCTGCCCGGACTTTTGCTACTGGGACCAACCCGTCATCGAACTGGCCGGCCGCACCCTCGGGGTGGTGGGTTATGGCGACATCGGCGCCGCGGTGGCGCGCATCGGCCTGGCCTTCGGCATGCGTGTGCTCGCCTCGCGCCGCGAATGGAAATCGCCGCCGCCCGACGGCATTGAAGCGGCCACGACCGATGCGATTTTTGCCTGCAGCGACGCCATCAGCCTGCATTGTCCGCTCACCGAGGCAACGCGTCATCTGGTCGGCGAGCGCACGCTCGGCCTGATGAAACCCGGAGCCTTCCTGATCAACACCGGCCGCGGGCCGCTCGTCGACGAGCAGGCCCTGGCCGACGCCCTCAACGCCGGCCGCATCGGCGGTGCCGGACTGGACGTGCTGTCGGTGGAACCGCCCAGCGCGGGCAACCCGCTCATCGGCGCCCGCAACTGCCTGATCACCCCGCACATCGGCTGGGCCAGCCGCGAAGCCCGCGTCCGCCTCATCGCCCAAACCGCCGCCAACCTGCAGGCCTTCCTCGCCGGGAACCCCGTCAACGTCGTCGGCTAATACCGACGCGTGGCAACGCCCCGCGCGCAGCGTTCTTGTGCAGCGCTTCGGCGCCCTGCTCCAGCTCAGCGCCCGGGCGCGGCTTCGGCCGCGGCCTTCAGGCCCTCATCGATGCGCCTGCGCACCTTCTCATCCGGGGTGTTCAAGGCACGCGCCTTTTCGAACACGGCACGCGCCTGCTCCGGCTGCTGCAGCGCCAGGTGGACGCGACCGAGGTGCTCGAAGATCTCGGCATCCTCGGCCTGCGGTTCAGGCAGCAGTGCGGCCGCCCGCTGCAGTTCGCGCAACGCCGCCGGGTAATCGCCCTTTTTGTAATGCCACCAGCCGAGGCTGTCGATGTAGGCGGCGCTGTCGGGCTGCAGTTCGTTGGCCTTGCGGATCAGTTCGCCGGCCTTGTCGAGATGGCGGTCGAGTTCAAGCCACATGTAGCCGAGGTAATTCATCGCGCTGGCCGCGGCCTCGGGATCGTCCTGGGGAGTGACGGTGATCGATTTCTCGAACTGGCGACCCGCCTCCTCGTGGCGGCCCGCCCGCTCCAGGGTGACGCCGTATTGGAAATAAAAGCGGTGGTTGACCAACTCGGAAGAACCGCCCTCGGCCAGGGCGGCCGCGCGTTCAAAGGCGCGCACCGCCTCATCCCACTTGAGCAGCGACCGCTGTGCCATGGCCGCCTGCACATGGAACATGGCCTGGTCTGGAAACAGACGCGCACCGCGCCGGCTGAACTCGACAAGCCGGTCAAACTGCGCGGCCCGCAGCAGGGTCTCGCCGACCTGCAGGTAGTCGTCGACCGAACCACCGCCGGCCTGCAGGGCCGCTTCCAGGTGCTCCACCGCACGCGCGGGCTGCTCGCGCTCCAGCCAGGCGCGGGCAAGCAGCTTGCGGTACTCGACGTCCTCCGGTGCGGCGGCGACGATGGCCTGCAATTCGCGCAACGCCTCCTCCTTCGCCTCGAAGGCCTCATGCAGGCGGTGCAGCAGCTTGCGCGCCTGCAGGTTGCCGCCGGACTGAACGATTTCCTGACAGAGATCGCGGGCCGGCTTGAGCTGGTTGGTCAGCAGGTAAAACTGGGCGATCTCCAGTCGCTGCGCCTCGTCGCCACCGGCACGGGCATGACGCAGGGCGCGCTCGAAAAACGGATTCACCCGCCGGGTGTTTTCATCGCGGGTCTCCGCCTGGCCAAGCGGCCAAACCTGCTGGGCGGCGCGGCCGAGTTCGAGCCAGTAGGCAGGATCCTCGACCTCGCGGCGGGCGGCGTTTTCCAGCACCTGGGCCGCCTCCTCACGCCGCCCCTGGCTGAGCAGGGTCATGGCGGCAAAACCGTGCACCTCGGCATTGTCAGGAAAACGAGTCAGAGCGCGCTCCAGCGCCTGCTTGGCACGGTCGTTCTCAAAGGGATCGTCCGGCGCGTAGGTCGCGCAGAAACGGGCGAGGTTGAGGTAGGTCGCCGGTGCGTCGGGATTGGCTGCGACCGCCTGCTCGAGAAGTGCGACGGCGGCGGCGCGGCCGCGAAAGCTGTACGCCAGCTCGGCGGTGTGCATGGCCAGCTCGGCGTTCGCCGGATCGGCAGCCAGCGCCTTCAAATAGTGTTCGAGAGCGGTCCGCGGACTGGCAGCCTGCTCGAGCCGCAGGGCAGTGGCGTAATGGGCGAGCGCCTCGGCGCGGCGCTGGGCGTCGGCCGGCAGCGGCTCGGTCACCGCCTGTCGCGGCGAGGGCATCGAAAGATCGGCGCGCTGCGCCGTCAAGGGAGCGCCGCCGGACAGTGCGACCAGAACGGCGCACTGCACGACGGCGAGCGAAGCCAGGCCTCCGCCTGCGAATGAAGGCGACTTCTTCGCGGGGCGGAGGCGGATCATGCGGCCAAAATGGGCGATTACGCCTTGTAGCGCAAACGCTTCTTGTGGCGGTTGGCGCGCATGCGCTTCTTGCGCTTGTGCTTGTTGATCTTCGTCTTTCTGCGCTTTTTCAGCGATCCCATGTTGGTGTGTTCTCCTGTGTTCTTGCGCCGCCCCGTCAGGGGACGACTTTGTTCAGCGGGTATTCCACGATGCCTTCGGCACCGAGAGATTTGAGGCGCGGGATGATCTCCCGCACGACAGATTCCGAAATGACCGTCTCCACGGCCACCCATTCCGGGCTGGCCAGTTGGGAAACGGTCGGCGAGCGTTCGCTCGGCAGGGTGGCCACCACCTCGGTGAGGCGGGCGGCGGGCACGTTCATCTTCAGGCCCACCTTGTCGCGCGCCTCCAGGGCGCCCTTCAGCAGCAGCACCAGCGTCTCCATCTTCTCGCGCTTCCACGCGTCGCGGTAGGCGGACGGACTGGAGACAAACTGCGGGTAGCTCTCCATGAGCGTGTCGACGATGCGCAGCTTGTTGGCGCGCAGTGAGCTGCCGGTCTCGGTGATGTCGACGATGGCGTCGACCAGTTCCGGCACCTTCACCTCCGTGGCGCCCCAGCTGAACTCGACCTCGGCTTCGACGCCGTGCTTGGCCAGGTAGCCGCGGGTCATGTCCACCGCCTCAGTGGCGATGCGTTTGCCCTGCAGATCCTTGACGCTGCGGATGGGCGAATCCTCCGGCACCACCAGCACCCAGCGGGTCGGCTTCGAGGTGGCCCGGCTGTAACGCAGGTCGGTCAAAACTTCGACGGTGGCGTTGTTCTCGACAATCCAGTCGCGACCGGTGATGCCGCAGTCGAGGAAACCATGGTCGACGTAACGGCCGATTTCCTGGGCGCGCAGCAGGCGCAGCTCCAGCTCATCGTCGTCCACCGTCGGCCGGTAGGACCGCGAGGAAACGACGATGTTGAACCCCGCGCGCTTGAACAATTCAAGCGTGGGCTCCTGCAGGCTGCCTTTCGGCAGGCCGATTCGGAGGGTGTGTTTGGATTCGGACATCAGGTCGGGCAAAAGGGCGCGCAAGGTAGCGGACTTTGGCCGGGTGCAAAGGAATATTTGCCCGCGAAGGCGGGAAAAAACGCTCGGCAGGCCCGGCCAGCTCACCAACCGGGGACACCGGCAAAAAAGAAACCCGGTCCGGCGCGCCGGACCGGGTTCCCCAAGACGGTCGATCAGACCTTCCAGCCGGGGCGGTAGGCGGGACGGCTGACGAACCGGTTGGCGGACTCGGCGTTCGGCACCTTCATGCCGGCCTTGTCCCACTGCACGGTCTGCTGGGCGCGCACGGCCAGGTTGCCGAGCAGGACGAACTCGGTCAGCGGGCAGCTGTAATCAAAGTTCGAGCTCGGGCTGCCGCCGTTGACGATGTGCCAAGCCCACTCACCCTGCGGGTTGTTGGGCATGACGCTGCGCGTCTCGGTTTTCTGGATCTTGCCAGCCTTGGTGTCGAGGCGCACCTGGGTGTAGCGCTCCTCGTTGTAAATGACCGGGCTGGAGCAGTAGGCCTCACCCTCAAAGACGGTGGCCTCGGTGCCAATGAACATCATGCCGCTGCTAGCCTTCTCAAAGGCCTTCTTGGCCAGGTCGCTGGTCATGTGCGGGGAGATCTCCGGCTTGTTCGGCTTGCCGTCCTTGGAACCGTCGTTCCAGGTGACTTTGAGCGCGGGATGCTTGCCGGCGGGCATGTGATAGACCAGGTCGGACCAGACCGGCGCGCAGGTCTCGGAGATCGGGCTGCTGACCGCCTCGATCTTCTCGGGAATGAGCTGGCCGAGCACGCTGAAGGTGGCGTCCATGATGTGGCAGCCCATGTCGCCAAGGGCGCCGGAGCCGAACTGCCACCAGCCGCGCCAGTTGAAGGGGTGCAGGCTGTTGCCGCGCTTGCCGCTAACCCCCTCCGGAATGACGAACTCAAAGTAGGGTTCGTAGGCCTCGGAGGCCAGCCAGAGATCCCAGTCCAGGTTCGGCGGGCACTCAGCCGCCTTCTTGGCAAGCGGGCCCTGCGGCCAGATCGGGCGGTTGGTCCAAAGGCGGATCTCCTTGAGGGTGCCGATGGCGCCCTGCTCGATCCATTCCTTGGCCAGGCGCTGCCCCTCCATCGTGCGTCCCTGATTGCCCATCTGGGTCACCACACCCGCCTCCTTGGCGGCGCGATGCAGGTCGCGCACCTCATTGATGTAGTTGCACAGCGGCTTCTGCACGCAGACGTGCTTCTTGTGCTTGATGGCGTGCATCGCCGCCACGTAGTGGGTGTGGTCGGGCGTCGAGATGATGACTCCGTCGATCTCGTTCGACATTTCGT
>CANNUR010000031.1 GCA_947523045.1 uncultured Prosthecobacter sp. | reverse complement strand
CGCTGAATGGGACTCACCGAATGCGGCCCGCGGATGTGGCGCACCACGGCCTGATCGGCCGGCACGCTGGCGTTGCCGAGAGGGGTGCCCTGCGCCCACGCGGGCAGGAAGGCCGAACCCCAGTTGTTGACGCCACCGTGGGCGAGCGTCGGACAGATCGTCACAAAGGCCGGCAAATCGGCGTTTTCCGTGCCGAGACCATAGCTGACCCAGGCCCCCATGCTCGGACGCACAAAGGTGTCGCTGCCCGTGTGCATCTTCAGCAGGGCACCGCCGTGGGCCGGATTGGTGCCGTGCAGGGAGCGCAGGATGCACAGATCGTCGACACAGCGCGCCACGTGCGGGAACAACTCGCTGACCGGCAGGCCGCTTTCGCCGTACTGCTTGAACTTCCAGGGCGACTTGAACAGCGTCGTCGTCTTGGCAAAGGTCACACGCGGCAGGGCGAAGGGCAGCGGCTTGCCGTGGTCGCGATCCAGCAGGGGCTTGGGATCAAAGGTGTCGACATGCGACGGACCGCCCTTCATGAACAGGAAGATCACCCGCTTGGCCCGTGCCGGAAAATGCGGCTGCTTGGCGGCCAGAGGATTGGACACCGTCTCCGCCCCGAGCAGGCCGCGCAGGGCCAGATAACCAAAGCCCGCCGAGCTCTGACGGAGCAGGGCGCGACGCGAGTGCAGGGGCTGCCAGGGAAAGTTCATGACTCGTGGGGGACGGTAAAAATACGCGAACCGCGATGTTTTCCTTTCGTGACGCCGCCCCCACCGGGCTATGCTGGGCCATGCCCGAACTGACCCACCTCGACGCCGCCGGCCGCGCAGCCATGGTCGATGTCTCCGCCAAGCCGCCGCTGGCACGCGAGGCGGTCGCCGCCGCCTTCCTGCACCTGCAGCCGGAGACCCTGCGCCTCATCCGCGACAACGGCCTGAAAAAGGGCGACGTGCTCGCCGTCGCCCGCATCGCCGGCATCCAAGCCGCCAAGCTGACCTCCCAGCTGATCCCGCTCTGCCACCCGCTGCCGCTGTCCAAGGTCGCCGTCGACTTCGAGGAACAGAACGGGGGCATCGCCCTCACTGCCACCGTGAAAACCGTGGCCCCCACCGGCGTCGAGATGGAGGCATTGACCGCCGTGTCGGTCGCCGGCCTGACGATTTACGACATGTGCAAAGCCGTCGACAAGACCATGCGGCTGACCGAAGTGCGCCTCGTCTCCAAGACCAAGGAAGCCCCCTGAAATTCGTCCGCGTCACCGCCCCTGCCGCACCTTGACCTTCCAGTCGTCCGGCATCTCGGCGATGTCGCTGTTGTCGGCATACTGCCCGCGCAGTTCCTCCAGCCGCTGCTTGAGCTTGGCGACCTCGCCGGCGTACACCGGATTGTCATACTGATTGCGCAGCTCCTGCGGATCGGCGTCGAGGTCGTAAAACTCCCATTCACCGAACTGGTAGAAGTGGATCAGCTTGAAGCGATCCGTGCGCACGCCGCGCTGGCGCGCCACCATGTGCACGCTGGGATACTCAAAGTAGTGGTAGTAGATCGCGTCGCGCCAGTCCTTCGGCCGCTCCCCCTTGAGCAACGGCACCAGCGAGCGCCCCTGCAGGTCGGCCGGCACCGGCACACCCGCCGCTTCCAGAAAGGTCGGTGCGTAGTCGAGGTTCTGCACCAGGTCGTCGTTGCGTGACCCGGGTTTCGTGACCCCCGGCCACTTGACGATGAGCGGCATTTCCAGCGAGTTCTCATACATCCAGCGCTTGTCGTACCAGCCGCGATCGCCGAGGTAAAACCCCTGGTCGGAGGCATACACGACGATCGTGTTCTGATCGAGATCCAGTTCCTCTAGGGTCTTCATCAGTGTGGCGACACTTTCATCCACCCCCTTCACGCAGGCCAGGTAGTTGCGCAGGTAGCGCTGATGCTTCCAGCGCACCAGCGCCTCGCCGGTCGGCTGGGCCTGATGGAAGGCCGCATCCAGCGGCCCGTAGTAGGCGCGCCAGGCCTGCATCTGCGCCGGCGTCATGCGCTTCATGTTCATCCAGGCGGAGCGATCCTGGGTCGCCTGCGAGGGCGGCTGATTGAAGTCGGCTGTCAGGTCGACAAAAAGATCGTAATTGAGGTCCATGTGGCGATCGACCTCAAGTTCCTGGTGCCGCGACGGCGAGGCCTGGCTGCGGTGGTCCATGAACAGGGTTGGCGGCTCGGGGATGAGCACATCGTCGTAGGCCCCCAGGTGACGCAGCGCCGGCATCCAGTTGCGGTGCGGTGCCTTGTGCTGGACACGCAGCAGGAAGGGCTTGGAGGTGTCGCGCTTGCTCTTGAGCCATTCGACCGCCATGTCGGTCACCAGATCGGTGCAGTACCCCTGCTTGGTCACCTTCCCCGCAGCGGTCATGAAGTCGGGATTGTAGTACAGCCCCTGCCCAGGCAGCACGGCCCAGTCGTCGTACCCCTGGGGTTTGCCTTCCAGGTGGTACTTGCCGTAGAGCACGGTCTGGTAACCGGCCTTCTGCAACTGCTTGGCAAAGGTCGGCTGATCCCAGTTGAACTGGTCGCCGTTCTGCCGAAAACCGTTCAGATGACTGTGCTTGCCGGTCTCGATCACCGCCCGCACCGGGCCGCAGATCGAGTTCGTGCAGTAGCTGCGCCGGAACAGCATGCCCTGCGCGGCCAGCTTGTCGATGTGGGGCGTCGGGTTGACCGACTTCAGCCAGCGTTCATAGGCACCGATGGCCGTGGGCGAATGGTCGTCGCTGAAGATGAAGACGATGTTCGGTCGCGAATCGGCAGCGGAGACCAGCGATGCGGCGGCAAGCAGGGGCAACAGGCATTTCATCACCCCCTTTATGAATGCCGATGCCCGGCCCGGCAAGCCTGTTTGCAGGTGGATGACCCTCGATAGTTCGCTCATCAGCGACCGTTCCCAGCGCATGCGCCCGCTGCTCCTGCTGCTGTTCCCGACCACGCTCGCCGCAGTCAGCCCGGAAGTCGTTCCCGGGCAGGGAGCCCCTTGGCCGCGTCACACGATCGATGCCGGCTCGCGCGGGGCCGATGGCGTCAAGCTGGGCGACTTCAATGGCAACGGCCGTCCCGATCTGGTCACCGGCTGGGAGGAGGGCGGCGTGGTGCGCGCCTATGCCCACCCCGGACCGGCACGGGTGCGCGCGCCATGGCCGCAGGTCACGATCGGCACAGCCCCGAACGTCGAGGAGGCGATCTTTGCCGACCTCGACGGCGATGGCAAAGTCGACGCCATCAGCGGCACGGAAGGCAACTCGCGCGCCCTGTTCTGGCATCGTCACCAAGGCGATGATCCGCTGTCGGCCGAGGCCTGGCAGACCCTTCCCCTGCCCGCCCCGAAACGGATGTGGATGCAGGCAGCCGCCCTGCAGGTGGATGACGAACACGGCCCGGATCTGCTCCTTGCCGCCAAGGGCGAGGGCGCCGCCATTGGCTGGCTGCGGGCTCCGGCCCAGCCGCGCAACCTCGCCGAGTGGCGCTGGCAGCCGCTGCGCAAGGCCGGCTGGGTCATGTCGCTGCTGCCCCACGATCTCGATGGCGATGGCGATACCGACCTGCTGGGCACGGATCGCAAGGGCCCGCGCCGCGGGGTGTTCTGGCTGAAAAACCCCGGTGCCAAGCAGGTCCTGGCGCAGGCGCCCTGGATCGAGCACCCCCTCGGCGGCAGCGACCGCGAGGTCATGTTCGCTGATCTGGGCGACCTCGATGGCGACGGCCTCACCGATGTCGCGGTGGCCTCCAAACCGCGCGACGTGCTGCTGTTTTTACGCCGTGCCGACGGTGGCTGGCGGAACGTGATGCTCAGCCTTGTCCCGGATCGTTTGGGTGACGCCAAGGCGGTCAAGATCGGCGACCTCAATGGCGACGGCCTGGCGGACCTCGTTTTCACCTGCGAAAACGCTCATGGCGAGCGCGAAGGCGTTGTCTGGCTGGAACAACACAAGGGCGGCGCATGGCGGCAGCATTCCCTCGGCGGACCAGGCGGTGTGAAATTTGACCTCGTGCAATTGCTCGATCTTGATGAGGACGGCGACCTCGATGTCGTCACCTGCGAGGAACGCGACCAACTCGGCGTGATCTGGTACGAAAACCCCGCCATTCCGCGCTGAACGGTCCGGGCGATCGACCGGCAGACCGCCGAATCCGACACAAGATTTGCGATGGGTCACCACCTGCGCCACCGTTTCAGTGGCTGTGAGCCCAACCGTTCGTCTTGCCTGCCTTGCCCTCACCTGCACGCCCCTGCAGGCGGCCGTGGATTTCAATCACCAGATCGTGCCGCTGCTGCGCAAGCACTGCGCCGAATGCCACAGTGGCGACAAGCTCAAGGGCGGGTTCTCCCTCAACGACCGCGAGGCCCTGCTGCGCGGCGGCGAGAACGGTCTCATCATCGACCTCAAGCAGCCGAGCCACAGCGAATTGCTGGAGATCGTCCAAACCGAGGACGAAGACCGGCGCATGCCGCCCAAGGGCAAGGGACTGACCAAGGATGAAGTGGCCCTGCTTCAGCAATGGCTCAGCGAAGGCCTGCCCTGGGAGGCCGGCTTCACCTTCCAGGCACCCGCCTATGAACCGCCCCTGAAACCGCGCGAGGTCGCTCTGCCACCCGCCATGGAGGGCCGCGATCACCCGGTCGATCGCCTGATCGACGCCCATTTCGCCAAGCAGGGCCTGCAGCGGCCTGCAGCCGCCGACGATGCCACCTTCCTGCGCCGCGCGCATCTGGACCTCCTTGGCCTGCTGCCCACCCCGGAGGAGGTCGCGGCCTTTGCCGAGGACCGCGCGCCCGACAAGCGCGAGCGCCTCGTTCGTGCCCTGCTCGCCCGCGAGGTCGACTACGCGGAGCACTGGCTGACTTTCTGGAACGACCTGCTGCGCAATGACTACGGCGGCACCGGCTTCATCACCGGCGGCCGCAAACAGATCAGCAAGTGGCTGTACGAGTCGCTGGTCAGCAACAAACCCTTCGACCAGTTCGCCCGCGAACTCATCGCCCCGCCAAGCGACGAAAGCCGCGGCTTCATCGACGGCATCAAGTGGCGCGGCGAGGTCAGTGCCGGCCAGACCGTCGAGATCCAGTTCGCCCAGAGCGTCGGGCAGTCCTTCCTCGGCATCAATCTAAAGTGCGCCTCCTGCCACGACAGCTTCACCGATCGCTGGAAGCTCGACGAAGCTTACGGCCTGGCGGCCATCTATGCCGAGCAACCCCTGCAGATCCATCGCTGCGACAAGCCGGTGGGCCGCACCGCCACCGCCTCCTGGCTGTTCCCCGAACTCGGCCAGGTCGATCCCGCCGCCCCTCGCGCCGAGCGTTTGAACCAGCTCGCGACCCTGCTGACCCACCCGGAAAACGGTCGCTTCACGCGCACCCTCGTCAACCGCCTCTGGCACCGCCTGATGGGCCACGGCATCGTGCATCCGCTCGACGCGATGCAGACCGAGCCCTGGAACGCCGACCTGCTCGACTGGCTCGCCCGGGATTTTCAAAAGAACGGTTATGACCTGAAGAAGACCCTGGAGCGCATCGCCACCTCGCGCATCTACCAGGCCCGCAGCGAAGCTGTCGCCGATCCCCAGGCTCCCTTCGTCTTCCGGGGTCCGCGTGCGCGGCGACTGACCGCGGAACAGTTTGTCGACGCCGTCTGGCAGCTCACCGAAACCGCACCCGCCAAGATGGACGCCCCCGTCTTCCGGGGCCGACTCGATCCCGAAGCGGCGAAAGCCGTCAAACTGAGCGGTCAATGGATCTGGGGCAACTCCGCCGCCGAAGGCAAAACGCCCCCCGCCGGCGAAACGATCCTGCTGCGCGCCAACTGGAAACTCGACGCCGCTCCCGCCGGCGGCGCCGCCATCCTCACCTGCGACAACGGCTTCGGCCTCTACGTCAACGGTCGCAAGATCGTTGAGGGCGACGCTTGGGATCGCGTCACCGCCGTGCCCCTGCACGACAAGCTGCAAGCGGGCAACAACGCCATTGTCGTCGTCGCCCGCAACGCCGGCAACGGCCCGAACGCCGCCGGCCTGTATTTCCAGGCCAGTGTCAAACTCGCCGATGGCCGCGAATCGACGCTGGTCAGCGGACCCGACTGGCAGTTCAGCCCGTCCGCCCCCGCCGGCAAGGAGGGCCGCCTCGGCGCGCTGCCGAAGAACTTCCAACCGATCGTTGGAGTCAAGGCGCTTGCGGTCTGGACCCGCGCCCTTCAGCAACAAGGCCCCGCCCTGCTCGCCCAAGGCAGCGCCAACGCCGGCCGCAGGGTTCGTGCCGCGCTGGTCAAGAGCGATTTTCTCATGCGCTCGCTGGGCCGGCCCAACCGTGACCAGATCGTCTCGATGCGCCCCGAGGACCTGACCACCTTGGAAGCACTCGACCTGTCCAACGGCGAACCCCTGACCCGAGCCCTTGAACAAGGTGCCGCCCGACTTGTCGAACGTCATGGAAGCTCCAGCGAGGAACTGGTGCGCCGGCTCTACGCGCACACCCTCGCACGTGCCCCCACCGCCTCCGAACTCAGCGCTGCCCTCGAGGCCCTTGGCCCGCAACCGGCCGCGGCCCCGGTGGCTGACCTGCTCTGGGCCCTGCTCATGCAGCCCGACTTTTTGTACGTTCGCTAACTCTCCAAAGTAGTCCTCACTCTCCGAGTGAGGCTCCCAGCTCCAAGCCACACTCTGAGGTCACTTAGGATCCAAAATAACGATGCACTCAAAATACCTCACTCGGAGAGTGAGGACTACTTTGACCGCCATGAAATTCTTCGACCCCAACGACGATCTGCTGATCACTCAGCGCGGCCTGCCGCACTGGGCTCAGGACGACAGGGTCGTGTTCATCACCTGGCGGATGCAGGACTCTCTGCCGGTCGAACTGCTCAGTGCCTGGCGAAGCAAGCGCAGCTTGTGGCTGAGGGATCGGGGCCTGGATCCCGAAAGTCCGGATTGGAAAAAGCACCTTCAAAAGCTGCCACTCGCGGAGATCGCCGAGTTCCATGCAACCTTCACCGAGGCCCGGCATCGCTTCTTGGATCAAGGATACGGTTCCTGTGCTTTGCGCGACCCAGCCTGCGCCGCCATCGTGCGAGACAGCCTGCTGCACTTTGAGGGTGATCGCTACCAAATGCATGGCTTTGTCATCATGCCGAATCACGTTCACCTGCTTGTGACTTTTCCAGACCGACAGGCCATACTGGAGCAATGCGAGTCGTGGAAGCGCTTCACCAGCACGCGTCTCAACCGTCTTCTCAACAAGACGGGTCGCTTCTGGCAACAAGACGCCTTTGACCACCTGGTGCGCGGCCCGGCCCAATACCATCGCCTCGTCCAATACCTCGCCGACAATCCCATCAAGGCCCACCTGCAACCCAGCGAGTACCTGCTCTACCACAACGCTCAAATTCGTGAGATCGGCCAAAGTAGTCCTCACTCTCCGAGTGAGGATGCCCACACCCCACAAGACTCGGAAGCCACCCTTAATCCATGAATTCCCGATCCATTCCAACCCCTCACTCGGAGAGTGAGGACTACCTTAGGCGCGACTTTCTGAAAAAACTCGCCGCCGCGGGTGCCGCGGCCTGGGCCACCGGCGAACCGCAGGCCCTGTGGGCCGATGGCAGCAAGCTGACCCAGCCGCCCGCCAAGGCCGACGCCTGCATCCTGCTCTGGATGGCCGGCGGCATGGCCGCGCCCGACACCTTCGACCCGAAGCGTTACCACCCCTTTGAGAAGGGCCTCGAAGTGGCGAAGATGCTCAGCACCTTCCCGGCCATCGACACCGCCGTCGACGGCGTGAAAATCTGCCAGGGCCTGGAGAACATCGCGCAGGTGATGGACCGCGCGACCCTCATCCGCAGCGCCGTTCAGCCCGACCTCGGCAGCATCCTGCACTCGCGCCATCAATACCACTGGCACACCGGCTACGTGCCGCCGCAAACGGTGGCCTGTCCGCACCTCGGCTCGTGGATGGCCAAGGTGCTCGGCCCGCGCAACCCGGTCATGCCCGCCTTCGTCAATATCGGCCAGCGCTTGGAGGGCATCGGCGAAAGCGAAGAACTAAAAGCCTTCACCACCGCGGGTTTCTTCGGCAGCGAGTTCGGACCGATGAACCTGCCCTTCCCCGAGGAGGCCGCGCAGTCGGTGCGCCCACCCAAGGGCATGGACGCCAACCGCTTCGCCAACCGCGACCGCCTGTTCCGCAAGCTGGTCGATGCCAATCCGAACCGCGACCGCATGAGCGACCACCAGCAGCAGTCGCTGCTGCGAAGCCTCGACAACGCCCACCGCCTGCTCAGCAGCAGGGAGCGCGAGGCCTTCGACATCACCCTCGAACCGAAGGAGGTGCTCGCCCAGTACGACACCGGCCGCTTCGGTCGCGGCTGCCTGCTGGCGCGCCGACTCGTCGAGGCCGGCGTGCGCTTCGTCGAGGTCACCACCGAGTACGTTCCCTTCCTGTACTGGGACACCCACAAGGACGGCCATGAAACCCTCGCCGGCCTGCACCGGGAGATCGACCAACCCATCGCCACCCTGATCCGCGACCTCGAGGAGCGCGGCCTGCTCGACCGCACGCTCGTCGTCATCGCCAGCGAGTTCAGTCGCGACGCCCTCATCGAGGGCAAGCCCGGCTCCACCGCCAGCGACCAGGCCACCTTCAAGGTCGATCGCATTGAGGAGATGAAGCACTACGGCCTGCACCGCCACTTCACCGGCGGCACCAGCGTCGTGATGTTCGGCGGCGGCGTGAAGAAGGGCTTTGTCTACGGCGAGACCGCCGACGAACGCCCGCTGGTGGCCGTGAAGCATCCGGTCAGCGTCATGGACCTGCACGCGACGATGCTCACCGCCATGGGCATCAGCCCAAAGACCGAATTCACCGTCGAGGGCCGCCCCTTCTACGTCACCGAGGACGGCAAGGGCCGGGCGGTGACGGAACTCTTTGCCTGAGCCCCGCCATGAAAGTCCTGGTCTTCGCCCTTGCCGCCTCCGCGGCCCACGCCGTCGATTTCAACCGCGAGGTGCGCCCCCTGCTCGCCCAGCAGTGCTTCAGCTGCCATGGCATGGACGAGCACAGTCGCAAGGGCGGCCTGCGCCTCGACCTGCCCGAGTCCGCCCACGGCGCCGGCAAGTCCGGTGAGATCGCCATCGTGCCCGGCAAGCCCGAGGCCAGCGAGGTGGTGCGCCGCCTCCTGTCGACCGATGAGGACGAATTGATGCCGCCGCCGCACACGAAGAAGTTCCTGTCGGAAAAGGACAAAAACCTGCTCAGGCAATGGATCGCCGAGGGCGCCAAGTACGAGGCCCACTGGGCCTACACGCCGCCCCGGCGCCCCGCCCTGCCACGCACTGGCGAGCACCCGATCGATGCCTTCATCCGCGACCGCCTCGCCAGGGAGGGCCTGCAGCCGGCGCCGCGCGCCGATGGCCACAGCCTCGTGCGCCGCGTTCACCTGGACCTCATTGGCCTGCCACCGACGCCGGCCGAGGCGGATGCCTTCGTCAACGACCGTTCGCCCGATGCCTATGGCCGGCTGGTCGACCGCCTGCTCGCCTCGAAGCACTACGGCGAACGCTGGGCGCGACGCTGGCTCGATCTGGCGCGTTACGCCGACACCAACGGCTACGAGAAGGACCGGCCGCGGCCGATCTGGCCCTACCGCGACTGGTGGTGCGGGCGCTCAACGCGGACCTGCCCTTCGACCAGTTCAGCCTGAAGCAGCTTGCCGGCGACATGCTGCCCGGGGCCACGCCCGACGACCTCATCGCCACCGGGTTCCATCGCAACACCATGCTCAACGAGGAGGGTGGCATCGACCCGAACGAGTACCGCTTCTACGCGATGGTGGATCGCGTCGCCGTCACCGGCACCACCTGGATGGGCCTGACCCTGGGCTGCGCACAGTGCCACACCCACAAGTACGACCCCATCCTGCACACCGATTTCTACAGCCTGATGGCCCTGCTCAACAACGCCGACGAACCGACCTACGCCATCCCGACCCCGGAGATCGAGCGCCAGCAAAAGGCGCAGGCCGAGCGCATCGCGCGGCTGGCGGCCGAACTGCCGGGCAAATTCCCCGGTGGCGAGGCCGCCTTGGAAAGGCGCTTTGCCGAGTGGCTCGAGACCGAGGCCGAGACCGCCTCGGACTGGCAGATCCTGCGCCCGGAAGCTATGAAGACGACGATGCCGCATCTGGAGACGCAGACCGACGGCTTCATCCTGGGCAGTGGCGACATCTCCAAGAGCGATGTCTACGACCTGCGTTTCCAGGCACCGATCCGCGGCGTCACCGCGCTCAAGCTGGAGGTCGCCAGCCACCCGAGCCTGCCCAACGACGGCCCCGGCCTGACGAATTACGAAGGCCCGCTCGGCGGCTTTTTCCTCAGCGAACTGCAAGCCAGCCAGAGCGGCAAGCTGGTGCAATTTGCCCGCGCCGAGGCCACCAATGACAGGGAGGAGGACCGCATCAGCGAAGCCGCACCCGCCCGCAAGAAAAAGGCCGCGCGCAAAACCAACAACGCCTCGGCCGCACTCGACGGCGAGATGTCGAGTGGCTGGCAGGTGCTCGGCGGTTACGGCCAGAACCACAGCGCTGTCTTCCTTTTTGCCCAACCGGTGGACCTGACCGATGGCATCGATCTCAAGCTGCTCTTTGAGAAGCACTTCGCCTGTCCGCTCGGTCACTTCCGCCTCTCCGTCACCATCGGCGACCACGCCAGGGCCACCGGCCATCCCTTCGAGGTCGAGCAGGCGCTGGCCGCGCGCGACCTGTCGCAGCGCGAGCTGCTGCGCCGCCGCTTTCTCGAAACCGCACCAGAAATGCGCGCCGCGGTCGCACCCCTGCTCGCCGCGCGACGCACCCCGCCACGCGGCCAGCCAACCCTGGTGTTCCGCGAACGCCCGGCCTCCAACCCTCGCCCCACCCATCGCTACCACCGCGGCGAATACCTGCAGCCGAAGGAGGTGGTGCCACCGGCCGTGCCGGCCTTCCTGCCGTCGCTGCCCAGGGACGCGCCCGCCGACCGCCTGCGCTTCGCCCAGTGGCTGTTCCATCCCGACAACCCGCTCACCGCCCGCGTGACGGTGAACCGCCAGTGGCAGGCCTTCTTCGGCCGCGGCCTCGTCGCCAGCCTGGAGGATTTCGGCTATCAGAGCGAGGCACCCAGTCACCCGGAACTGCTCGACTGGCTGGCGGTCGAGTTTCGCGAACAGGGCTGGTCACTGAAGAAGCTGCACCGCCTCATCGTCACCAGCGCCACCTACCAGCAGAGCAGTCAAATCACACCCGAACTCGCCAACAAAGATTCGCAGAACCTGCTGCTGGCCCGCGGCGCCCGCTTCCGCCTTGATGCCAAGATCATCCGCGATGCCGCCCTCAAGGCCGCCGGCCTGCTGTCGCCCAAGATGGGCGGACCGGGTGTCTACCCGCCGCAACCGGCCAGCGTCACCACCGAGGGCACGTATGGCAAGGTCGAGTGGCAGACCAGCGAGGGCGAGGACCGCCACCGCCGCAGCCTGTACACCTTCATGAAGCGCACGGCCCCCTTCGCCATGGCCACCACCTTCGACGCCCCAACGGGAGAGGCCTGCCTCGCCCGCCGCGACGTCTCCAACAGCCCGCTGCAGGCCCTCACGCTGCTCAATGACCAGATGTTCCTCGAAGCCGCCCAGGCCATGGCGAAACAGGTCATGGCCGAATCGGACAGCGATGAAGCCCGCCTGACGAATCTCTTCCGCCGCTGCGTGACGCGCCCGCCGGCCGTGGAGGAGTTGGAACTGCTCAAGAGCTTCCTGGCGAAACAACGCGCCCATCAAGTCGAGGGCGAGGCACTGTGGTCGGCGGCATGCCGGGCGGCACTCAACCAGGATGAGACGATTACACATCCATGATGAACTACATCCAGACTGCTTTCATCACGTTTGCCCTTCAAACCGCAAATGAGCTCGACCCAGAGATGGGAGAATTCAACCTGTTCTTGTTCAGCTTTCTGGTCGTCGGACTTGTGACGCTAACTGTGCTCGTGATCATCGGCATCATCACAGGGCTGGCCTTGGCAATCACAGGAGGAGCGGTTGTCTTGACAGGGGCCGCCCTGAGTTCCGCGATTGCAGCGACAGCTCGCCGAAATCCACAGACTGGTTTGATGTGGTTTGTGGTTCAGATGTCGCTTGCTGGTGGCGCATTGTCCGGCTTTGCCATCGGCGCTCTGTATTCGCATTTGCACAAGCTGTCTGTGTGGAACTGGCACTACTCGGGCCTGGCAACCTTGCTGGGTGGAAGCCTTTCGGCAGGCATCGGATGGATCTCCGTGAAGCTCTGGCTTCGCGTCTGGCTTCAACTCGTGCAGTGGCGGCAGCATCGTAAAATCGTGGCAGCCAACAGCCCCTCAAGCCTCTCCTCCCCATGAGCCCCCATCCCTCATCCCCGATCGCTCATCCCTCGTCCCAAATCTCCCGCCGTCATTTCTTCCACGACTGCGCGGTCGGCACGGGCAAGATCGCCCTGGCTTCGCTGCTGGCGGAATCCGCCCGGGGAGCCGCCAGTGGACCCAACGTGGCGGCGGCTCCGCATGCCCGACCGAAGGCGAAGGCGGTCATCCACCTGTTCATGGCGGGCGCGCCCTCGCAGTTGGAGATGTTCGATTCCAAGCCGATGCTGACCAAGTATGAGGGCAAGCCGCTGCCGCCCTCGGTGATCGGCGGTCAGCGCTACGCCTTCATCCGTCCCGATGCGGCGGTGCTCGGCCCGCGCTTCAAGTTTGCCAAGCACGGCCAGTGCGGCGCAGAACTCTCCGAGGTGCTGCCCCACCTGGCCACCGTGGTCGACGAACTCGCCATCGTGAAGTCCTGTCGCACCACCCAGTTCAACCACGCGCCGGCGCAGATCTTCATGAACACCGGCTTTGCCCAGCCCGGCCGGCCGAGCATGGGTTCCTGGGTGACCTACGGCCTCGGCGCCGAGACGCGCGACCTGCCCAGCTTCGTCGTCATGAGCACCGGCAGCGGCATCAGCGGCGGCGCGGCCTGCTGGAGCAGCGGCTTCCTGCCGAGTGTGCATTCCGGCACCCGCTTCCGCAACAGCGGCGATCCCATCCTCAATGTCAGCACGCCGACCGGTGTCGCTCCCGCCACCCAGCGCGACACCATTGAACTCATCAACGCGCTGAATGATCGACGACTGCGCGTCGATGGCGACGGCGAGATCGCCACGCGCATCGCCAACTACGAGATGGCCTACCGACTGCAGTCCTCGGCCCCCGAGCTCATGGACCTGGACCGCGAGGACCCCGCCACCCTGCAGCTTTACGGTTGTGACCCCAAGGTGCCGTCGTTCGCCCGTGCCTGCCTGCTGGCCCGGCGCATGGTTGAGCGTGGGGTTCGGTTCATCAACATCTACCACGAGGGCTGGGACGCCCACAGCAATGTCGAGGGCAATGTCCGCAACAACTGCAAGGCCACCGACCAGGCCTGCGCCGCCCTCATCAAGGATCTCAAGCAGCGCGGCATGCTCGACGACACCCTCGTCGTCTGGGGCGGCGAGTTCGGTCGCACGCCGATGGTCGAGGCCAGCGTCTCGCTCGGCCGCAGCATGGGGCGCGACCACCATCCGCAGGCCTTCACCATGTGGCTGGCCGGCGGTGGCGTGAAGGGCGGCGTCACCCTCGGCGCCACCGACGAGATGGGCTTCAACGTCGTCGAGGACGAGGTTCATGTCTCCGACCTGCACGCCACCATCCTGCACCTGCTGGGCATGGACCACGAACGCCTCACCTTCCGCCAGGCCGGCCTCGATTTCCGCCTCACCAGCGTCGAACCCTGCAAGGTGATCGACAAAATCCTTGCCTGAACCACAGCCCAACCCCGCCGCATCGGCTGACACAAACCGACTGCACCCGCGTTGTCACGCCATGCGCCTGTTGCTGTTCATTCTGCTGCTCGCCGGCACGCTCGCCGCCGCCGAACCACCGCCAAACCTGCTGCTCATCTTCACCGATGACCATGGCTGGGCCGACCTCGGCGTGCAGGGAGTTGATCCCGACATTCGAACGCCGCAGACCGACCAACTCGCGCGCGACGGCGTGCGCTTCACGCGCGGTTACGTGACTGGCCCGCAGTGTGTGCCGTCGCGCGCCGGTGTCCTCAGCGGCCAGCACCAAAACCGCTTCGGGGTCGATGACAACACTCGGGGCCCGCTGCCGCTTGAGGTGTTCACCCTGCCTGAGCGACTCAATCGCCACGGGTACGTCACCGGCATGAGCGGCAAATGGCATCTGGATCTGAGTCGCGACGCCAAGAGCGGCGGCCAGAAGGTCGATCCGCGTTTCCTGCCGCATGCGCACGGCTTTGACGAGTACTGGTGCGGAGCCATGCGCCAGTACCACGCCTCGCATGCCCCGGACGGCAGCCCCTACCCCGACGCGCCGCGCCTTGTCCAGGATCCGCGTTTTCGCATCACCTCACAGACCGAGGCCGCGCTCGCCTTCCTCGAGCGACGGGCTCGCCAGCCCAATCAGCCCTGGTTCCTGTACCTGCCCTGGTTCGCGCCGCATGTACCCCTGGAATCCCCGGAGCCCTGGTTCTCGCAGACGCCCACCCACCTGCCGCTGCAGCGACGCCAGGCCCTGGCCATGATCGCGGCCATGGATGAAGGACTGGGCCGCCTGCGCGCCAAACTGCGCGAACTCGGCCAGGAGCAGCGCACGCTGATTGTTTACATCGCCGACAACGGCGCCCCTCTCAAGACCGGCGCCTGGGACGGCTCGCTCAACCGCCCCCTCATCGGCGAAAAGGGCATGCTCACTGACGGCGGTGTGCGCGTGCCCTTTGTCGCCGCCTGGCCCGGCACCCTGCCCGCCGGCCAGGTCTTCGACCAACCGGTCAGCTCGCTCGACGTTGCCGCGACGATTCTGGCCCGTCAGACCGATGCCACCGAGGCCGGCACGCTGAAGGATTTGGATGGCGTCGACCTGCTGCCTCATGTCACTGGTCAAAAAACTGGACCAGTTCACCCACAGCTGTTCTGGCGCTGGCGTTCACAGGCCGCCGTGCTCGAGTTTCCGTGGAAACTCATCCAACTCGGCAGGGAGGAACGCTACCTCTTCGATGTCACCGAGCCCGAAGGTGAAACCCGCAACCGCCTTGCCGAACAACCGCAGCTGGCCGCCCGCCTGCAGGGCCTGCTCAACGACTGGAGTCAGGGCCTGCACCGCCCCGGTCCGGCCGAGCCCTTCAACGAGCAGGACCGAGGCTTCTTCGCCGATCATGTCGATCCGACCCTGCGCGTCACGACAAAAGCATCGACCGATCCAGTCGCCGGCTGGCTGGCCCGCAACGGCAAACTCCTGGTTCGCGAGGGCGTGCTCGTCCTGCAGCCGGACGCTGGAGCCAGGAACGCCTTCCTGACCCGCAGCCAGTTCCGCATCCAAGGCCCGGTGACGGCGCGACTGTCGGTCAAAATGACCTCCCCCGGCAAGGCGACCCTCGCCTGGCGCACGGCCAGGCAGAAGGACTTTGTCGCCACCCATCGCGTCGGCTTCGACCTGACAGCCGGCGACGATTGGCAGGAAATCGAAGTGACGCTGCCCGAAACCGACAACCTCATTCACCTGCGCCTGCATGCCCCGACCGGCGGATTGCAGCTGCGCTCGCTCATCCTGCAGCCCGCCAAGGGCGCAGCCGTCCCGCTCTGGAAATCGCCGCCATGAATCGACTCGCCCTGCTTTTTGCCCTGCCCCTGCTCGCCAGCGCCGCGCCCTTCACGTTTCAGGAGGACTTCGGCGACGGCTTTGACGCGCAGCGTTTCACCACGCCGATCCCGAACAAGAACACCGAGGTGCGCGACGGCGCCCTGTGGACACGCGGTGCCAGCGGCGGCAAGTACCCGCCCATGGTGTACCTGCCGGTGGCGGGCACCGATCTGTCGATCCGCTTCCGCTACCGCCACCTTGGGCCGGACGGCTGGCTGTGGTTTTTTGTCGATGGCGACGACGGTTTCGGCGGCACCGACCACATGCTGTGGGTGAAGCTGCTGCGCAACGCCGTGCAGTTGCAGGTCGACTCGCACTCGAAGGATCCGAATCACCCGCAGCGCCAGAAGCAGGGCCGCGCCGCCGATCCGGTCAGCGGCGCCTGGCGGCTCAACGAAATGCTGCCGGCGGAAAAACTGGATCTCTCCGACAACGGCTGGCGTCAGGTACATCTGCAGTTCAACGGGCGACAGGTGACCGTGCGCGTCGAGGGCGCGGTCACGTGGTCGCAGACGCTGGAGCGCCCCTGCTTCCATGCCACCAAGCGCAAGCTGCTGTGGATGCAGAACGGCGGCGCGCAAGGCATCGAACTCGATGACATCCGCGTCGAGGAAAGCCACTGCGCAACATTCGCTTGGGCGGCGCGCAACCCGAGTGGTGCAGCGGTGCGAATCGCGGTGACCGCGCCACAGCACCCACCCAATGCCCACCTTTCCTGGAACAAAGTGGTTCGCACCCCGAAGGGCAGCATCGTGGTTGCCTTTGTCTCCGGCAGTTTCCATGGCCTCCATGGTGGCGGCTGTCCTGCCATTGCACGTTCAACCAACAACGGCCGCAGCTTTAACGGATTCGAAATCCTGCGCCATTTTGGCCCCGGCCTCGACTACACCGCCTGCGGCAACCTCGCCCTCGGCGTCGCCGGCGACGGCTCCCTGGTGCTGCTGGCCATGGCCTACACCGCCAATGAGTCCAACCATGTCTTCGGCTGGCGCTCGACGGACGATGGCGTGACCTGGACGCCCACCGACACCTCCACCCTCGGCCCGAACAAGACCGGCTCTGTCTTTGGCAGCCTGCTGCCGGTCGAAGGCGCGGGCCTGGTGGCACTCGGTCATTACCGGGCAGGGTCTGCGCCTCTCACCCAGGGCATCTGGCTGGCGAGTTCCGCCGACCAGGGTCGCACCTGGGGCGAACCGCGGCGCATCAGCGAGGTCTATGCCGTTGAACCCGTGCTGGTGTCCGCGGGCCAGCGTCTGCTCGCCTTCCTGCGCGGCGGCAAGGGCGCACTGCCGGGCGCGGAAGGGCGACAGTTCCTCGCCGTCTCCGATGACCGGGGCCAAACCTGGTCCACAAGCCCGAGTCCGTTCGATGCCGAAAACCCGGCAACCGCGCGCTTGGCCGCGCCCTGCGCCGTGACCCACCCACGCCGACCAGAGGAAGTCTTCGTGCTCACCACCGAACGTGCCAAGACAGCGGCGCAGAACAGTCGCCTCTGGCTTTGGCGCGGCGACGCGCGCACCCTGGAATGGCAGCGCGAGCGCGTGATCCTGGAGTTCCCCCGAATCGAAGGCGATCCGCACACCGACCTTGGCTACCCCTGGCTGGTGGCCGATGGCGACGAGGCCTGGCAGTTGTATTTTTATCACGGCCTGAAAAAGGGCGCCAGCCCGATCTGGGTGACCGACGTGCGCTTCTGACCTCTTCACAGCCAGACATGAAAGCGCTGTTCCTCGCCCTTGTTCTGCCCGGTCTGCTGAGCGCCGGCGACAAACCCAACCTCGTCTTCATCCTCGCCGACGACCTCGGGTACGGCGATGTCCAATGCCTGAATCCCCAGCGCGGCAAAATCGCCACACCGCATCTGGACAGGCTTGCGTCCCAGGGCATGACCTTCACCGATGCCCACAGCGGTTAAATAAAGATTTCCCGTATCGATGTGACATTGGCTCAAGATTGAATTCTGCGCCGATGCACTTTAGGGAGAGCGATGACCCTCCTTCCCTCTGCCAGCCTTCGAAGCGGCCTGGGCCTTTTTTGCCTGCTTGCCCTGCTCTGCCTGCCCCTGCCGGGCCGGAGCGATGTTTTTGTCTGGGATGCTTCGACCTTGACCGATGGCCCTCAGGACGGGGCCGGCACCTGGGCCGCAGGCGCACCGAACTGGTTCAATCAGACGCAGGCGTTGCAGAACCAAAACTGGATCGATGGCAGCCACGCCATCTTCGGTGCCGGCAATGGTGCCGCCGGCACGGTCACCCTCAGTGGCGCCCTGCGCGTCGGCAACCTGACCTTCAGCGCCCCCGGCAGCGGCAGCTACGGCCTGAGCGGTGCAGGCATTCTCACCCTGGATAACTCGACGGTGACCGCGGATGCCACGGCAACGATCTCGAGTGTGCTGGCCGGTAGCACCGGCTGGAGCAAACTCGGCGCCGGACAACTGACCTTGGGCGGCGCCCTGTCCAACATCCACAGCGGCCCCCTGACGCTTGCTGCCGGAGTCCTGCACCTGGCCAAAACCGGCGGCGCCACCGCCCTGGCGGGCAACGTCCAAATCACGGGCGGCTTCTTGACTTTTCTCAACAGCACGAATCAGATCCACACCGGCGCGCATGTCGGCTTGGCTGGCGCTGGCAGCGTCTTCAATGGCACCGCGCCAAACACCACCGCGGCAACGGTGACGCAAACCCTCGCTTCCCTCACCGTCAGTGGCGGCACCTTCAACGCCGGTGCCAACTCGGTCTGGAACATCGGCGAGGTCAGCTTTGTCGCCGGCGACAACCGGGTGTTTGTCGGCAACAGCGGTTCGAAACAAACCTACGGCCGGCTCAGCCTGGTCGGCATGAACGGCGCCTCGTCATCGACGGCTGTGGCGAACGGATTCACCCTCTTTGGCAACGGCGGCAGCCTGGCGAATCGCACCAGCCTGACCCTCGGCACCGGCGGCCTGTACCTGGAAGGCAGTCGCATCCACCTCGGTGGCGGCACCAGCGGCAGCCTGCTGGTGCTGAATGGCCCCGTCAGCACGGGCGGCAGCACGGGCTCGACCCTGGAACGCGTCGTCGGCGGCGCCCTGCCCCCGGTCATCAGCCTGAGCAGCAGCAGCGGCACGGTCAGCCGCACCTTCGACATCGCCGGCGGCGGCGCCAACCTCAACATTGTGCCGATGCTCACCAACGGCGCCGCCAGCGCGGCTTCACTGGTCAAGCAGGGCCCCGGCACCCTGACGCTGAGCGGCACCGAGGCCAACAGCTTCACCGGCGACGCCATCGTCAACGCCGGCATCCTGCGCCTGGCCAAGACCGCCGGCATCGACGCGGTCGGCGGCAATGTCGTCGTCAACACCGGCGGTACCCTGCAGCTTGGCGCCAGCCACCAGATCCCCGACAGCGCCGGCATCACGGTCGATGGCGGCACGGTGGCCGCCTTCAACACCGACGAGACAATCGCCTTTTATCGCCAGGTCAGCGGAGGCTTCGTCACCTCGGGCAACATCGGTCACATGGTCATCACGGGCGCCATGGATCTGCTCGGCGGCGGCACATTGACGATCAACAGCAGTCCTGGCAGTGCCACGCCCGCAAGTTGGGACGTGGGTTCCGCCCTGCTCGCCGGTGCAGACATCCTGCTTGGCGGCAGCAATGGTGCCGGCAATCCGCGCACTGTCCTCACCATCGGTGCCGGCGGCCTGACCATGCGGGGACGCAACCTGACGATGAATGTCGGTGACGCCGGCGTGATGATGAACCTGAATGGCGACTTCACCGGCAGCGGCACCAACAACCTGAACACCAACTTGTCCTCTCCCACCCAGCCCCTGCTCGAACTCGGGGCGGCGACGCGCACCTTCCAGATCCTCGGTGGCACAACCACCCTTGGCGTCATCGTCAGCGGCACCGGTGGCGGACTGGTGAAAACCGGCCAGGGCCTGCTGCAGTTCACCGCCGCAGCCGCCTACACCGGCAGCACCACGGTCGCCGGCGGCACCCTGAGCACCGCTGGCACCGGTGGCTCCCTCCAAGGCACCAGCAGCATCCTCGTCACCCGCGGTGGCGTCTTCCAGAACGGCAGCTCGAACACCGCCAACAACA
>CANNUR010000030.1 GCA_947523045.1 uncultured Prosthecobacter sp. | reverse complement strand
GGCGGTCGCCTTGGGCGCCGCAGCCGATGAGGGCGCACTTGATGGTGCGGCCGGCCTGTTCGCCCTGGGCGATGGCGCCCTTGCTGGTGGCGAGGTAGACACCGGCACCGGTGACGGCGCTGGTGCGCAGGAAGGCGCGGCGGTCCATGAACCTGGACAGCCCGGTGGAAAGGGGAGGGGTGCTCATGACGTCAGATCAGAATACGCACGAGGGCTGGCTCAGGCTTCCGGAGCGACGGCTTTTTTGGCGCGGTGACGGCCGAACAGGCCGTCGAGGGAGAACCAGGCGCACTTGTTGGTCATGAGCGCCAGCACGGTGATCATGATGCCGATGCCGATGTTGATCGTCATTTCCGTGTCATCGGGCAGGGCGGCAAGGCCGAAACCGAGCGAGAGGAAGGTCAGGCCGGCGGCGACGAGGGCGAATTCGGAGAGCAGGCCAACGGTGACCCAGGCGCCGACGATGAGCAGGACATAGCCGATGCTGTGAGCGTAGGCATCAATGGCGCTGGCCGGCAGGATGGCGGGTAGGAAACTGTTGTCGGACATCAGCTTGGCGATGAGGCCGGTCTTGGTTTCGTAGTTGGCCGCGTTGAAGGTGGCTTCCACTCCATCGCCGGCGCGGAACTTGTCGACACCCGCCATGAACAGTCGCAGGCCCACCCAGAGACGGGTGACAAGATTGGCAAACGCGAGGTCGAGGCGCGAGCAGCAGGAGGTGGCGGACGGTTCGGACATGATGAGTGAGGGGCGTTGGGTTGGAAGGGCGAGTTTGAACGGCGCCCTGGAGAAATCCAGCGAAATTTGGCAGCGCCTGCATCGCTGTGCAGGGTGGTTTTCAGGCCGCAGGCTTGCCAAGCCGGGCCGCATCCTCTAATTAAACTCGGAATTCCCGAAAATATGAGCGACACTTTCAGCACCCCCCAGCTCCCCGCCCTCGGCATTCTTGAGCCTCTCGGCGACGACGACCGCGACATCCTCAGCGGCTACGGAGAATTCCGCCCCGTCCAGCCCGGCCAGCACCTCATTGAGGAGGGCATGAACCAGACCGGCCTTTATTTTGTCATCTCCGGCAAGCTGCATGCCACGGCGATCCGCGGTGGTCACAAGGTGCTGCTCGGTGCGGTGGAAACTGGCGAAACGGTCGGCGAGATCAACCTGTTCGATCCCTCGGCGGCCAGTGCGACGGTGACCGCCGTCGAATTCAGTCAGGTCTGGTTCATCGATTCGAAGAGCCTGGAGAGCTACATCAACGAGTACCCGGGTGCCGCTGCCTGGCTGCTCATCGGGGTCGCCAAAACCATCGCTCGCCGCCTGCGTGCGGTGAACGAGAAGATCGCCAACTTCCACGTCGGCTGACCCCGGCCGGTCCGGCCCGTCGCGATGATCATCGACTGCCACAACCACGTCGGCACCGACCTGCTGTTTTACCTGCACGGCGACTTTCCGTACGCCCAGCACCTGGTGGCGATGACCGACGAGGGCGGGGCGCTCGGCATCGACCGCTGGGTGGTCTTCCCCTTTGTCAGCCATGCCGCCCTCGATCTGGGCGGGTTCCTTGACAATGAGGTGCGCGAGGGCGGCCTGCAGCTTGCCCGCGTGCCCTATGCGCTGGAAAACCTGCGCCTGCTGCGCGAGATCTTCGAGCTTTTTCCGGAGATCGCCCCGCGCGTGCTGCCCTTTGTCATGGCCGACCCGATGCGCGAGCCGGAGGCCCAGGCGCGCGAGCTGCGCCAGCTCCGTGGTCGCTACCGCTTCCACGGCATCAAGATGCAGACGACCATCCTGCAGGCCGACATCAAGCACCTGCGCAACCGCGGTAAGGTCTTCCTGGAACTGGCCGAGGAGTGGGACATCCCCTTCCTGATCCATTCCAGCGTCGCCGAGAGCGACCTCTGGGCGCAGGCCAGCGACATCCTCGACATCGCCGAGGAAAACCCGCGCGTGCGATTCAACCTCGCCCACTCCTGCCGCTTCGACCGCGAGTGCCTCGACCGCGTCAACGCCTTGCCGAACACCTGGTTCGACAACTCGGCGCACGGCATCCACTGCGAGGGCGCGGTGCACGACATGCCCTTCATCGCCCCGCGCCACCGCCGTTTCGACAGTGACTACCGCGATCCGGCACGCGTCATCGCCGACTTGGCGGCGGCTTATCCGGACAAGTTCCTGTGGGGCAGTGACTCGCCCTTCTACAGCTACGCCGCTGAAATCAACGGCAAGGTCGTGCGCCTGATCAGCACCTACGAACGCGAGGTGGCCGCCCTGCGAGCCAGTCCGCCCGAGGTCGTACAGCGCATTGCCGACACCAACACCCGCGCCTGGCTCAAGCTCGCCGATGAAAGCCTTCTCGCTTGAGCATCGCCGGGCCCTGGTGACCGGTTCTTCGCAGGGCATCGGTGCCGCGATTGCCGACGGTCTTGCCGAGGCCGGCGCGGAGGTGGTGCGCCATGGTCGCGAGGCACGGCCTGCGGATCTGTCGGCGGAACTCCCTTATCTCTGCGAGGACCTGCTTGATCCCGAGGCGCCGGCGCGCCTGGTCAAGGCGGCCGGGCCGCTCGACCTGCTGATCTGCAATGCCGGCAGCTTCTTTGATCTGCCTGTGCTCGACATGACCCGCGAACGCTGGCAGCGCACCTTCCAACTCAATGTCGAGGCGAGTTTCTTCCTCGCGCAGGCCTTCGCCCGCGCCTGCGCCGAGGCGGGCCGGGGCGGCAGCATCGTGCTCACCGCCTCGACCAACGGCTTTCAGGCCGAGGCCGACTCCTGCGCCTACGATGCCAGCAAGGGTGCGCTGGTCATGCTCGTGCGCACGCTGGCCGTGTCGCTGGCGCCGCTTGGCATCCGCGTCAACGGCATCGCGCCCGGCCTGATCCGCACGCCGCTCACCTCGCAGTGGCTGGAGCCGCGTGCGCACGATCTGGTGAAGCACTACGAACAGAAGATCCTGCTCGGCGAGGTCGGGCGTCCCTCCGACTGCGCCGGCGCCGTGATTTACCTCTGTTCCGAGGCCGCGCGCTACGTCACCGGCGAAATCCTGGTCATCGACGGCGGCCTGACGGTCGGTCAGATCGGTCGCATGCCCGGCTGAGAAAGCGTGGCGTGGCGGAAAGGATGCCCGGTGCGGTCGGCGTTATCCCACGCTCATGCACGCCGCGCCGCAACGCCTGCTCTCCCTCGACGCCTTCCGGGGCTTCATCATGCTGCTCATGGCCTCATCCGGCTTCGGCCTGGTGCAGGTGGCGCGCGCCCACCCCGATTCCGCCTTCTGGCAGCAGGTCGCCTTCCAGCTCAGTCATGTCGACTGGACGGGCTGCGCGCTCTGGGATCTCATCCAGCCGGCCTTCATGTTCATGGTCGGCATGGCCCTGCCGTTCTCCCTGCTGCGCCGCCGCCAGGACGGCCAGGGCTTTGTCGGTCGCTCCGCCCATGCCCTCGTTCGCGCGGTCGCGCTGGTGCTGATCGGCGTGCTGCTGGCGACCCGCACCGGCGATGCCCAGACGAACTGGACCTTCACCAACGTGCTGGCGCAGATCGGCCTCGGTTACCTCTTCCTCTGGCTCATCGCCTCGCTCGGCTGGGAGTATGCCGTCTCGGCGATCTGTGTCCTGCTGGTCGGTTCCTGGTTCTGGTTCTGGCAGCATCCGCTGCCCGGGGCGGATTTTGATTTTGCGGCGGCCGGCGCCGCGGCGACGGATCTGCTGCCAGGCAGCTTCGGCCACTGGAGCAGGCACCTCAATGCCGCCGCGGATTTTGACCGCTGGCTGCTCAATTTGTTCCCGCGCGCCGAGCCCTTTGTCACCAATACCGGCGGTTACACGACCCTCAACTTCATCCCGGCTCTGGCCACCATGCTCATGGGCGCGGTCACCGCCGAACTGCTGCTGCGCAGCCGCTCCAGCGCCGCCCGCCAGAGCCTCTACCTGCTCACCGCCGGTGCCGCCTGCCTGCTCGCCGGCACGCTGTTCGGCCTCGTCGCCGTGCCGATCGTGAAGCGCATCTGGACGCCTTCCTGGGTGCTGTTCAGCGGAGGCTGGGTGCTGCTGTTCTTGGCGGCTTTCCACTGGCTGGTCGAGGCGCGCGGCCAGCGCCGCCTGGTGTTTCCTCTGGTCGTGGTCGGCATGAACAGCCTCTTCATCTACCTGATGCACAGCCTCTGCGCCGGCTGGATCGCCGGTCGCCTCAAGGTGCACTTCGGCGCCGCCGCCTTTGCCGGCACCTGGGGACCGGTGGCGGAGAAATGCGGGGTGCTCGCCGTGCTCTGGCTGCTCTGCTACTGGCTGTACCGCCAGCGCGCCTTCCTGCGACTTTGACAGGGCAGGGGGCTCGCTTGGACAGACTCAGCGTTTGCCCTGCGCCTGCCACCAGGCCTCGATGGCCGGGATGTCGAACAGGCGGAACTTGCGGCCGACCCGGTTCTCAAAGGTGATCTGGGCCTGCTTGGCGACATCGAGCATCGGGTCTTCCTTCAGGGCTTTCAGCAGTCGCTCGGTGGTGTCCGCCTCGTTGCTGGAGCGCAGCAGGAAGGCCGCGCGCAGGCGCGCTTCCCAAGGCTGCTTGAGGTCGGCCAGCAGCCCGTGCAACTGCGCCGGTGTCAGGTCGGCCTCGCGGGTCAGGCTGGCCTCCTTGAACAACTCCTGCACCGGCAGGGTGTAACCCGGGTCGATGCCGATGCCCATGTCGTAGTAGGCCTGCACGCGCTTGAATTCCGCCTGGGCGGCATGGACAAGCTGCTTCATTTCGGGATCGAGCATGGCCTCGACCAGCGACTGCAGTGCCTCGCGGCTGCCGGTGGCGATGGCGCGATCAGCGTAATCACTGAGACGGTTGCGTTCCTTGATGAGGATGAGCTCGCGCGTCGCCGGCGACACACTGGGCAGCATGGCGGCGACCTCGGCTGCGCGGCCGGTTTCGCGCAGATCGCCCCCGGCAGTGTTGAGGCTGTTTTGCTGCAGAAGCAGGGCCATGCGATCGGCCATCTCCTGCAGGCGGCTCTGCAGGCGTTCTTCTTCGACGGCGCGGGCGTCGAGTCGGGTCTGAAGGGCGCGCAGTTGGGTTCGTGCCTCGGCGAGTTCACCTTCCAGTGCGCTTGTGTTGGCCGCGGGCGTCGTCGTCACCGGGGTGGTGGGTGCCAGGCTGGGGGCATGGGCTTGCTGCTGCAGCAGGTACCAACCGGCGGCGGCGAGCAGGCTGCACTGCACGGCAGAGAAAGTGAGCAGGGCTGGCCAGCCGATCCCACGGGCAGGGGGGGCTTCACGCACTTGCAGCCGCGGCGCGCCGGTGACCAGGGTTTCCGCCCGGGGCGGGGATTCGGCAGGGGCATCCCTGCCGGCGAGCAGGGGCTGGCGTTTGGCGGGTGGCACGGGGCTTTCGGACATGCCGGCATCAAAGCCGGTTTTGCGGCTTTTTCCAGCCCGTCCGCATGGACAGAAGGAAGTCCCTGTGGCAAGGCGTAGCCTGAGCATGAGCGAAGCCGCCGCTAGCGCGATTCCCGCCACCGCCGCCGCGCGGCGTGGGCGGCTGTTGGCGTGGGGGCTCTCCGGCCTGCTCCTGCTGCTGCTGCTCGCCTGGCTGCCCTACCAGCACTGGGATTTCGAACGTCGCTCCAGCCTGCTCGGCGGCATCCTCGCCAAGGCGCGCCAGGACTCCGAATGGATCTTCTGTCTTTTCGTGCCCTTCCTGGTCGGCTGGCTGGTCTGGCGCATGCGCGCACCCCTGGCCCGGCTGCCGCTGCAGGGCAGTTGGCTGGGCCTGCCACCGCTGCTGCTGGCCATGGGCTTTTACTGGTTTGGCTACAAGGCCGACACTGCCTATCCTGGCTACCTGGCGATTCAGTTGGCCAGCCTCGGCATGATCCTGCTGGTCGGCGGTCGCCGCTGGTTCGCCCAACTGGCCTTTCCCTGGGCCTTTCTCGTCTTCATGTGGCCCATGCTGCCGCTGGAATCGCTGCTGGCTTTTCCGTTGCGCGGTTTCACCGCCCAGCTCTCCGCCGCCCTGCTCAACCTCATTGGCATGGATGTCGTGCGCGATGGCACCGCCCTGCATTCCGCTGCCGACGCCCTGCGCGGGTTGGAACAGGGCACGCTTTTTCGTCTCGATGTCGAGGAACCCTGCAGCGGCATCCGCTCGCTGTTCTCGCTGCTCATGATCAGCGCGCTGTACGGCTGGCTGTCGCTGCGCACCTGGGGCGGGCGCGCCCTGCTCTTTGCCAGCGCCATCCCGCTCGCCGTGCTCGGCAATGTCGTGCGCATGGCCCTGCTCACCCTCGGCAGCCGCTGGTTCGGCGTCGAGTTCGCGGTTGGTCGCAACCTCGACGGTCACCAGGAGATGAGCTTCTTCCACACCTTCGCCGGTTTTGCGGTGTTTGGGGTCGCCCTCGCCGGCATGTTTGCCCTCTGCTCGCTGCTTGAAGCGCGCGGACGCAAGCAGCCGCGCGCGACGCCGACCGCGACCCCCGACAGCGCATCGTTTCGCGCCACCGGGCCAATGCATCTCACGGCGCTGGTCCTGGTCTGCGGCGCCGGCATGGCCGCCTGCCTGCTGGCCGACACCGGGTACGTAGTGGCGGCACCGGGCATCGGCACGCGGCTGCCGGCCCGGCATGCCGGCTTTGAGAGTGTCGACATGCCGATGTCGACGATCGAACGCCAGATCCTCCACGAGGATGTCACCATCGGCCGCCGCTTCTACACGACGCCCGAACGCGCCATCCTTGCCTCGGTGGTGATGAGCGGCGTCATCAAGCGTTCCCTGCACGAACCGCAGGTCTGTCTGCCCGGCCAGGGCTGGATCATCGATGCCAAGCAGTTCATTGAGATCGATGCCGGACTGGAGCAGCCGGTGCAGGCGACCCTGCTGTCCATGCATCGCGACACCCAGACCGCCGAGGGCGGGGTGCGGCGCACGCGCGCGCTCAACGTCTATTGGTACTTCGGTTCCGACGGCACGACGGCAGGCTCCTACAACCGGCACGTCACGATCTCCTATTTCGACTCCGTACTGCGCAACCTCAACCATCGCTGGGCGCTGGTCTCCTTCTTCGCGCCCCTGCGCGATCAGGCGATCGGTCAGGAGGACTTGTTCGCCGAGGTGACCGCCCTCGAGGACGTGAAAACTTTCATCCGCAGTCTGGTGCCCGAACTGGTGGCGCAGGCGAAGGCCGGAGAAACCGCATCCCCATGAAATGGCGCCCACTGCTCCTGCTGCCCCTGCTGCCCCTGCTCGCTGCGCTGCTGCGTGCCGAACCGATCGATGCCGATCTGCTCGTGGTCGGCGGCGGTGAATCAGCCTGTGCCGCGGCCGTGCAGGCGGCACGTCTTGGTGTCGGTCGTGTCGTTCTGGTCAACGACATTGACTGGCTCGGCGGTCAGTTCAGTGCCGAGGGCGTCGGCTGCCTCGACGAGTGGACAACGGTGAAGGGCAAGCGCGTCAACTTCCCGCGCAGCGGCCTTTTCATGGAGGTGGTCGAGCGCATGCGCGCCCACAACTCGGCCCGCTACGGTGTGCCCGCCCCGGGCAATGCCTTCTGCGGCACGGAGACGATCGAACCCGCCGCCGCCGCCAGGATCTTCGAAGAGTTGGTGCGTCCCCAGGTGGAGGCCGGTCGGCTGCGCCTCGAACGCGGCTGGGAACCGGAGCGGGTGGCGGTCGCCGAGGGTCGTGTCACCGGCGTGACCTTTCGTCGCCCCGACGGCGGCGATACCGCCGCGCAGTTGGAGGTGCGCGCGCGCCTGACGATTGATGCTTCGGACTGGGGCGATGTCATCCGTCTGAGCGGTGCGGCCTACGGCGCCGGGCCGGACCTGCGGGCGCGCTTTGGCGAGCCGAGCGCCCCTGAGGCGTTCGATGAGGCGGGTCGCCAGGAGATGAACCCGATCTCCTGGTGCCTGGTCCTGCGCGAGGCGGAGGGCGACCAGACCGTGCCACGCCCGCGTAGTTATGACCCGCGCTCGTTTGCGGCGCTCGACAAGACACCGCCGTGGGTCGATAGCGACATGAGCGGCGGCATTTACAGCATGACCGGCTGGAGCGTGTACACCCACCGCCGATTGGTCGATCGCTGGCACTTGGGGCTGCCGGCGGGCACGGAGGCGACCTTCCTCAACTGGCCGGTGCAGGACTATCCGCTCTGCCAGCTGCCGCAGCGGGTCGTTGACGCGCTTGAGCGCAGCGAAGCCGGCGCCTCGCGCAAGAACCTCGTGGATCTGACCCCAGCCCAGCGCCGCCTCATCTTTGCTGACGCCAAGCAACACGCGCTGGGCATGCTCCACCATCTGCAGACGGCGGTGCATGAGCGGGTGGGCGACTTCCCGCAGTCGTTCCGCTACATGAAGCTGACCGACGAGTTTGGCACGGCCGACCGCCTGCCGCCGAAGCCCTACGTGCGCGAGGGGCTGCGTTTGGAGGCCTTGTACATGCTGCGCGAGCAGGACATCCGCGCCGAGACGCGCGAGCCGAAGTGGGCGAAGTTCCTGCCCGAGGACGCGGTGTTCGGGTTTCAGTTCAACATCGACTTTCATCCGACGCGCCGGCGTTTCTTGACCGGGGATCGCGACGGGCCCTGGCAGTACATCCACACCCCGGAACGCGGCTGGCACACCGACACCGATCGCGCGGTCTTTCCGCTGCGCGGGCTGGTGCCGGTGCAGATGGACGGGTTGATCGGCGGTGGCAAAAACCTTGGCGTCAGCAGCGTCGTGCAATCGGCCCTGCGCCTGCACGGTCAGATGATGCACGCCGGTCAGGCCGCCGGCACGCTGGCCTGGATCTGCCTGCGCGATGCCTGTCAGCCGCGCGCGATCGCCGCCGATCCGGCGCGGGTGCGCGAGGTCCAGCTGCGCCTCGTGCGCGGTTGCGGCGGTCCCGGCGTGCTGCTCTGGCCCTGGCAGGATCTGGCGCCGCACGATCTCCACTTCGAGGCGGCGAACCTGCTGGCCGTGCGCGGGATTTGGCGACCCGAGACCGACAGCGTTTTCTTTGAGCCGGCGCGCGAGATGACCCGGCGCGAGTTGGCGCAGCGCCTGGTCGCCCTGCTCGACACCCGGCGCCCGCGTCCGCCCGTGCCGGCCGCACCGCTCTATGAGGATGTCGCCGAACCCGATCGTCCCGCCATCGAGGCGCTGGTGCTGGGCGGTGATTTCCAACCGCTGGTGCGTCGCTTCCAACCCGACGCCCCAGCCACCTGGGCCTCCCTGCACGCCTGGCTGACACGCAGCGGTCTGGCTGCCTCGCCAGGGCTGGTCGAGAAGGGGCGTGCGGAACTGCCGCTCACCCGCGCCGAAGCCGTGCAGCATCTCTGGCGCGCCCTGCGGCTGACCGCACCCTGAGTCGGGGCGACCGGTCTTGCCAGTGCGGCGTTTTGGCGCTAAGTTGAGGATTCCCGCCGCGCGCTGTGCTCACCCATCAGACCATCGACCCTAACCAGGGCGACGACCGCAAGCCCTTCCTGCTGCTGCGGCCGTTCATCGCCGTCTGGCACTGGCTTGTGCCGCCGACCCAGGCCCATGCCGATCGTCGCAGCACGCGCAGCCTGTGGATTGCCGGGGGGCTCGCCGCGCTGTTTTGTCTGACACTGGCCGTGCTCGGCTACGCCTATGCGCGACCGCTGCGCGAGGGCTACAAGGATTGGAAGGCGGAGCGACTCGTCCGCGAGGCGCGTGAGCTTGCCGCCAACGGCAACCTGGTGAATGCCGTTTTCAAGGCGCAGGAGGCCGTGGTCATGGCACCGCAGAACGTCAGTGCCATCCGTCTCAACACCGAGTTTCTGACGGCGATGCGCAAGCCGGAGGCGCTATACTTTCTGGACCGGCTCGATCAGCTCAATGCCACCACCCTGCAGGATCGCAAGACCCGCGTGCGTGCCCTGCTGCAGCTCAGTCGCGACAAGGAAGCGGCGACCCTGCTGGAGCAGTTGCTGGTCGACAATGCTCCCGACGAGGGGCTCATGCAGCTCGTCGAGCAGGTCTGGGGCAAGGGCACGCCAGCCGCCCCGCTGCTGGCGGCTTTGCGCAGTTATGCCGACAAGCATCCCGGGGATCTTGGCCATCGCCTGCGTCTGGCGCGCCTGCTGACCCGTGCCGAGGGCACGGCCGATGCCGCCGAAGGCCTGCGACTGGCCTGGGAACTCGCCGAGGAAGACAGCGACACCGGCCTGCAGGCCCTGGAGTTTCTTGCCGAGTTCCAGCGTTTGCCGCCCGAGCAGGCGTCGCGCCTGATTCAGCGCCTGCGCAGCCATCCCAAGGCCGGCGGCTGGCACCTGGCCGAGGCGCTCACCCGCGAGGCGCGCCTGGATCCGGCCAAGCGGCCGAAGTACATCCAGGAGGCGATCGAGCAGGCGCGTGGCAAGACCCGCGAAGAATTGTTGCCGCTCGTGCGCTGGCTGGTCGAGCAGCGCGAGTTCGCGCAGGTGGTGGCCTTGGTGAACGAGGACGAGGTCAAGACCTACCTGCCGCTGCTGGAGAACTATCTGACGGCGCTGACCTTCCTCGGTCGCTTCCAGGATTTGGAGCGACTGGTCATGGACCCGCAGGTCAATGCCATCCTCAACCAGACGCTCAAGGCCTTCTATCGCGCCCACCTCGCCTTTGTCACCCGCAAGCCGCCGGCGCAGGTGCGTGAGGCGCTGTCGACGGCACGCGCGGCTGCGGAACTCGAAAAGCGTGGTGACCTCTGTCTGCGCCTCGCGCAGTACGCCGAGGCGCGCGGCCATGCGGACCTGGCCCTCGACGCCTACCGCAGTGCCTCCACCATGCGCCAGACCGAACGCGAGGGTTATCAGGGCCTGATCCGAACCGCCGAGTTGGTGGGCAACAGCCCGCTCATGCTCGAAGCCGCACGCGAGGCCGTGGCGCGCTGGCCGGATGATCCGGTGTACCTGGAGCGACTGCTCTACATTCGCCTCTTGATGGGCACCGGCATCGAGGTCGCGCTGGCCGAGGCGCAGCGCCTGCTGGAACAGCGGCCCGACGATGCGGTGCGCCTGCTCACCACCGCCATGGGGCACTGGCGCCTGCGCGATCTCGCGGGTGCTGCCGAACCAGTGGCAAAGACTCGCCCCGCCGACCTCAGCCCCGGCCAGCGCGCCGTGCTCGCCGCTATCACGCGTGGCCAGGGGACCGCCGAAGCCGCCGCCCAGGCGCGCCAGCTGGCACTCGCCATCGATCCCAAGGCGCCCATGCTGCCCGAGGAACGCCGCTGCCTGGAACTGGCCGTGCGCTGAAGCGAGGCTTCAGCCGAGGTGCATGGGATCGACATCCCAAGCGACCGTGATGTCGGCCGGCAGGCGGGTGGCCTGGATGACCGCGCGCAGGTGGGCGCAGAGCGGGCGGATCGACGGACTGCTGAGCAGCAATTGGAAGCGGTGCTGGGCGTGCGCGCGCGCCAGAGGGGCCGGTGCCGGGTGGCCGAGGTAGGCACCCTTGGGTAGGCCCTCCTCCAGCCGCTTGCGCAGGGTCTGCAGGGTGAACTCCGCCTGCGCCTCGTGCGGGCCGCGCGCGCTCAGCAGCACCATGTGACTGAACGGTGGATAGGCCAGCGCCTGACGCTGCTCCAGCTCCTGTTCGGCGTAGCCCTCGAAATCGTTGTGGCGACTGAACTGGATCGCCGGGCTGTGCGGCGCGTGGGTCTGCACAAAGACCTCGCCTTTGACCTCACCGCGTCCGGCCCGACCCGCCACCTGAACGAGCAGTTGGAAGGTGCGCTCGGCCGCGCGGAAGTCGGGCAGGTTGAGGGCAGTATCGGCATTGAGCACACCGACCAGGGTGACGTTGGGGAAGTCGAGTCCCTTGGCGATCATCTGCGTGCCGATCAGCAGGTCGAGCTTCTGCGCGCGGAAATCGCGCAGGATGTCGCGCAGCTGGTTCTTGCGCTGCATCGTGTCGGTGTCGACCCGCGCCGTGCGCGCCTGCGGAAACACCTCGCGCACCGCCGCCTCGACCCGCTCGGTGCCGAAGCCGGCATACTTCAGGCCCGGCTCCTTGCAGGCCGGGCACTTGGTCGGCGGCAGGCGGCGTGCGCCGCAGATGTGGCAGACGAGCCGGTGGTCCTTCTTGTGCAGGGTCATCGGGATCGCGCAGTCCTGGCATTGCACGACCTCGCCGCAGGCCAGGCAGGATAGGCTGGTGTTGTAGCCGCGCCGGTTCAGGAAGAGGATCGTCTGCTCGCGCTTCTCCAGTCGATCGGCAATGGCGGTGCGCAGTCGCTGCGACAGGATGGCGGCGTTGGCGACCGACACCTCCGTGCCGCGCCGGCGTTCCAGGCGCATGTCGACGACGCGGATCAGCGGCATCGACTTGCCATCGGTGCGGCGGGTCATGCGCAGCAGTCGGTACTTGCCGGTGCGGGCATTGTGCCAGGACTCCAGGCAGGGCGTGGCCGAGCCGAGCAGGACCGGGCAGCCTTCGAGTCGGCCGCGCACGACGGCGACATCGCGTGCGTGGTAGCGCGGCGCGTCCTCCTGCTTGTAGGAGGGCTCGTGCTCCTCGTCGACAATGATCAGGCCGAGGTTCTCCAGCGGGGCAAACACCGCACTGCGCGCGCCGATGACAATCTCGGCCCGGCCCTCATGGATCTTGAACCATTCGTCGTGGCGCTCACCGTCGCTCAGGTGGCTGTGCAGCACGGCCACCGCGTCCTTCTTGTCGGAAAAACGCGCCTTGAAACGCTCGATCGTCTGCGGCGTCAGGCTGATCTCCGGCACCAGCACCAGAGCCGTGCGACCCAGCTTCAGGACTTCGGCGATCGCCTGCAGGTAGACCTCGGTCTTGCCACTGCCGGTGACCCCGTGCAGCAGCAGCGGCTTCGGGGGCTCGGCCTCGGCGCGCACCGCTTCGAGCACCCCCGCCAGCGCCACCTCCTGTTCCTCGGTGAGCGTCAGGGCCTGGCTGGGCAGGAATTCCTCGGTCTGAAACGGATCGCGCTCGACCCGCACCTCGCTGCGCGTCACCCAGCCCGCGGTCAGCAGCGGCTTGAGGATCGCTGTCGCCCGCGGCAGCTCACGGCGCAGTTCGCTGAGGGTGGCCTCGCCCCCGGAGGCACGCAGTTTTTCCAGCAGGCGCGCCTGCATGGGCGCCGTCCGGTGCAGCTTGTCGAAGACCTCCGGCGACGGCTCCTTTGCCAGTTTCAGGTGGCTGTCGGTCAAAAAGCTCTCCGGCTTGCTGCGCACCGCCTGTGGCAGCATGGCGCGCAGCACGCGGTTGAGCGGCACCACATAGTAAGCGGCGATCCAGTGCGCCAGGCGCAGCAGGCCGGGAGTGAACATGGGTCGCGAGGTGACCAGGCTGGCAATTTCCTTGAGGCGGCCCGCATGCTCGCTGGCCTCGGGCAGTTCGATGACCACGGCGGTCACCCGCTGATGCTGCATGGGCACCGTCACCCGCGACCCCACCCGGATCTGCGCGGCGAGTCGCTCCGGGATCCGGTAATCCAGCTCCAGCGCCGCCGCCGTCTCCACCTGCACCCGCGCGATCCGTCCCACCGGGGCCCGGGCGTCCGGCGTCGCCCCGAACAGATCGGAGGCGGGACCAGCGGAGGCGTGAGTCGGCATACCCGCCAAACTCCCGTGCCACCGCCCGCGTGCAAGCGGGAAGAGGCAGGCTCATCCGACAGACATTTGCAAGACGGGAGTGCCAGGTTGCAATGGCAGCTTGCTGAGCTTGCCCCGGGCGCGGGCTCACCTCAGGCCAGCAGGCCCTTGACCACGTGGCCGTGGACATCGGTGAGGCGGAAGTCGCGGCCCTGGAAGCGGTGGGTGAGTTTTTCGTGGTCGAAGCCGAGCAGGTGCAGCAGGGTGGCGTTGAGATCATGCACGTGCACGACGTCGCGCACGGCCTGGAAGCCGAGCTCGTCGCTCTCGCCATGGGCATGGCCGCGGCGCACGCCGCCGCCGGCGAGCCAGACGCTGAAGGCGCGGTTGTGATGATCGCGGCCGTCGTTGCCTCCCTGCACCATGGGTGTGCGACCGAACTCGCCGCCCCAGACGACGAGGGTGTCGTCGAGCAGGCCGCGCTGCTTCAAATCCTTGACCAGGGCGGCGCTGGCCTGGTCGGTGTCGCGGCAGTTGGCCTGGATGGCCTTGGTGAGGTTGCCGTGCTGGTCCCAGGCCTCGTGGAAGAGTTGGACGAAGCGCACGCCGCGTTCGATGAGGCGGCGGGCGAGCAGGCAGTTGCGCGCGTAACCCGGTGTGTTGACATCCTTGATGCCATACATTTCCAGCACATGCGCGGGTTCGTTGGACAGGTCCATCAGTTCGGGCGCGCTGGTCTGCAGGCGGTAGGCCATTTCATAAGCCTCGATGCGCGCGGCCGTTTCGGGATCGGCAAAGGCCCCGAAGGACTGTTGGTTCAACTCGTGCAGGGCGTCGAGCGAGGCGCGCTGCGCCGGTTGATCGACGCCCTTCGGATTCGACAGATAAAGCACGGCATCGCCGGTGGAACGCAGCGGCACGCCGCCGAACTGGGTGGGCAGGAAACCCGCACCGTAGTTGCTGGCGCCGCCGCTCGTGCCCTTGGCGCTGGTCAGCACGACGTAGCCCGGCAGGTTCTCGCACTCACTGCCGAGGCCGTAAAGCGTCCAAGCACCAAAGCTGGGTCGCCCAAACTGCTCGGAGCCGGTGTTCATCAGGATCTGGCCGGGTGCGTGGTTGACCGCGTTGGTCTGCATGGAGCGGATCAGGCAGATCTCGTCGGCGATCGAGCCGGTGTGAGGCAGGATCTCGCTGAGTTCCATGCCCGACTGGCCGTGGCGGTGGAAGGCAAATTTCGGACCGAGCAGGGCGGAGTCGGGTTGGATGAAGGCGGCGCGGTAATTTTTCAGCAGCTCGGCCGGCGGCAGTTGACCGTTGCGTTTCGTCAACTCGGGCTTGGGATCGAACAATTCCAGATGGCTGGGCGCGCCGGCCTGGAAGAGGTAGATGACACGCTTCGCCTTCGGGGCGTGATGGGTGACACCGCGCGATGCCGCAGCCGCGCCCGCTTCACGCGCCAGCAGGCTGTGCGCCGCGATGCTGGCCAGACCAAGGCCGCAGTCGCGCAGGAACCAGCGGCGCGAAATGGGAGATGGCAGATGGGAGATCGGAAATGGGGAAGGGCGCATGGCGGTGCGGGGCAGATCGGGGTTGGATCGAAGTTCGAAAACGGAGAGAGCCTGCCTTCCATCTCCGATCTCCCATCAAGTTCAGCTTTTGCTCAGGGTTTCATCGAGGTTCAGCAGTACGCGTGCGACGAGGGTCCAGGCGGCGAGTTCGTTGGGGGTGGCATCGGCGGGCAGATCCTGCGGACGGGTGAGGTCGGAGAAGGCGATGTCGCCGGCCTTCAACTCACCGCTGCGCAGACGGGCGCGGTGCTGGTCGAGCAGGCGCAGCACGGTGCCGGTCTCCGCCGCAGTGGCGGGGCGACTCGTGCACAAGCGCCAGGCATGGCGGATGCGGGCTTCATCGCTGCTGCCGCCCTCGCGGACGATGCGTTGCGCCAGGGCCTGGGCGGCTTCGACAAAGAGGGTTTCATTGAGGCTGGTCAGCGCCGCGAGCGGGGTGTTCGAGCGGGTGCGGCGCACGCAGGCGAAGTCGCCATTGGGGGCGTCGAAGGCCTGCAGCACCGGGTCGGGCATGGAGCGCTTGCGGAAGTGGTAGAGGCTGCGCCGGTAGCGCTGCGCATCCGTGGGCGGTTGCCAGTAGTCGGGCGGGTTGTAGTTGTAGTCGAGCACGCTCTGCGGCACGGGCGGGTAGATGCTCGGGCCACCGACCTGTTCCTGGAGCAGGCCGGAGACGGCGAGGGCGATGTCGCGCACGGTTTCGGCATCGGCGCGGAAGCGCGGCCCGCGGGCCAGCAGGCGGTTGTTCGGATCCTTCTCGCGCAGTTCGGCCGTGACCGCCGAACTCTGCCGGTACACGGCGCTGGTGAGGATCATGCGCAGCAGGCGCTTTTGACTCCAGCTCTGGGCCATGAAATCCACGGCTAGCCGGTCGAGCAGGGCCTGGTGTTCCGGCGGTGGCGCGCGCGTGCCAAAGTCTTCCGCGGTCTCGACCAGGCCGGCGCCGAAGAGGCTCTGCCAGACACGGTTGACGGCAACGCGGGCGGTCAGGGGCGAGTTCGGATCGACCAGCCAGCGGGCGAAGGCGAGTCGGTCGGCTTGGGTTTTCGTTGACAGCGGGTGCAGGGCCGCGGGCACGTGCGGCGGAATGGCGTGCTTGGGCTGGTTCCAGACGCCGCGGTCCAGCAGGTGGGTGGAGCGCGCATCCATGTCGCGACGTTCGGCGAGGTGCAGCACCGAGGTCCTGGGCTCCGCCGGCCAGGTCTTCCACAGCGCTTCGGCCTCGGCATTGAGGGCCTTGGCGGCCGGTAGGGTGCGCCGCCAGGCATCGAAGACGGCGACCTGCTGTTCGGGGCTACGCTGGTCGGGCGGGGTCGCCAGCGCCAGTTGCGCGGCGTGATCGACGGCGGGTGTTTTGGGTGCAGGACTGCGCGTGGTGGCGAAGCGCATGCGACCGAGCATGGCGATGGCGCGCTGGCCGCGGCCATTGCCGTCGCCGCTGTGGTTCATGCGCACGGTGAGGCGCAGCTGCGTGCCGGTGGGAGCGGTGAGCGGTTCGGTAAAATGGACGACGGCGACCGACGGCACGTTGCGCCGGCCGGGGCCGCGGTCGGCACGCCAGGCGGTCTGGTTGTCGCCATCGATCAGGAAGGCGACCGGCCCAACCCGGCGCTCGCGATTGGCATCGGCCTTGGTCTGCCACTCGGGTTCGATGCGGTGGTCGGGTTCGGAGAAATCGGCGCTGGCGTTTTGCAGGGCGACCTTCTGCCAGTCCTTGTCGCCCGGCTTCTGCACGTGACATTCCAGTTCGGTGATGGCCCAGACGCCGTGGCGGCTGTGGCCGGGACCGCCGTGGGGCAGGTCGCGGTGTGTCAGCGCCTCCAGGCGCAGGCCGGTCAGGCCGTTGAGCGTGGGTTCGGCGAAGATGAGATGATCGCTGCTGGAGGAAGGGTGGCCGAGGGTGAGGATGGATTCGTCGGCAAGGCGGGTCGGATGGTTGAGGCCGCTGACCGTCATCAGCTTCTTCGGCGGGAGTGCGGTCCATTCGGCCTGCTGGGCAGCGACGCTCTTTTCCCAGGCGGCGAGCCGGGCCGGCCAGTCGGGCAGTTGCTTTTTCAAACGCTCGCGCACGCCGCTTAGACCAGACTGCACCTTGGCGATGGCCTTTTGTTGGGCCTCGTCATACACCCAGGACTGCGCCTCGTAGGTGTTGTTGAGGAAGGCGAAGAGGCCGAAGTACTCGTCGTGAGTGATGGGGTCGAACTTGTGGGTGTGGCACTGCGCGCACTGCAGGGTGAGTCCGAGCACCGCCTTGCCGAGGCAGTCCATGCGGTCGAACACGCCCTCGATGCGGAATTGCTCGGGCACGATGGCGCCCTCCTCGTTGACCATGCCGTTGCGCAGAAAGCCAGTGGCGATGAGCGATTCCTGGCTGGCATCCGGCAGCAGGTCGCCGGCGACCTGTTCCACGATGAAGCGATCATAGGGCAGGTCGCGATTGAGGGCGTGGATCACCCAGTCGCGCCAGGCCCATTGTTCGCGCGGTAGATCCTTTTCGTAGCCGTTGCTGTCGGCGTAGCGCGCCGCATCGAGCCAGACACGCGCCCATTTCTCGCCGTAGCGGGCGCTTTGCAAAAGGGTGTCGACCGTTTGCTCGACCGCTGCCTGCAGTCCGCAGGCCTGCGCGCGCGCTTCAAAATCCGCCACCTCGGCCGGCGTTGGCGGCAGGCCACCGACGTCGAGCCAGAGGCGACGCGCCAGCAGGGCGGGTTCGGCGGGCGGTGACAGCTTGAGGCCGGCTTGGGCCAGGCGTTTCTCCACCAGGGCGTCGACCGGGTGAGTCTTGAAATCCGTCTCAGGCGCTTCGGCTTTCGGTTTTTCAAACGCCCAGTGGCCGGCATAAACCGCGCCCTCGGCAATCCAGCGTTTGAGCACTTCGATCTGCGCGGCGTTGACCGGCTTCTTGGCCTTCGGCGGCGGCATGAGTTCGTCGCTGTCGTGGGTCGTCAGCCGGGCGATGAGAGGGCTCTTTTCCGGCTGGCCCGGTACGATGGCGGGTCCGTCGCTCTCGCCGCCCTGCAGCGCCGAGTCGCGCAGGTCCAGGCGCAAGCCGCCCTTGCGGGTTTCGGCATCGACGCCATGGCAGTGGTAGCAGTGCTCGGCGAGCAGGGGCTGCACTTCGCGGAGGAAATCCACCGCGGCCGGCGCGACCGCGGGCAGGCAGGTGAACAGAAGGCAGAGACGGGAAGGGGGCATTGGCGGTGTGGAATGAGCAACGCTCCGGACTGCTGGATTTTCCCGCAATTCGGTTGTCGGATTCAGCGAAGCTTGGGTGACTGGCCCATCGAAGATTCCGTGAGGCGCACGCAAAAAGGCCGCAAGCTTGCTTTGCTGGCATCGTTAGATTGGTCAGACCACCTGATGACCAACCCATGACACTCGACACCCTTGCCCGACCGCCGTCGCTGGTGGAAACCGTCTGCGAACGGCTTGCTGATCTCGCCCGGCGGGAGCCCGATGGCGATCGCCTGCCGACCGAACGCGAGCTCTCTGTGCGGCTGGGGGTGAGCCGCAGCGTGGTTCGCGAGGCGGCCCAGCGGCTGGAATTGCAGGGCCTCATCGAGATCCGTCAGGGCAGCGGCATGAAGGTGGTCGACAAGCTGCACAAGCCGCTCAACAGCGCCTTCCATCTGCTGGTGCCGGATGAGCAACTGCGACTGGCTCACTTGACCGAGGTCCGTCAGGCCCTGGAACCTGAGAACGCCCGGCTCGCGGCGGAGCGGGCCACAGCGGCCCAGCTTCGCGAGCTGCGCCGGGCGCACGAACGACTCGAGCAGGCCCGCGACTTTGAGGATCAGGTGGGAGCCGACATGGCCTTCCATCGCCTGCTCGCCGAGGCTTCGGGCAATCCGATCTCGGCCCTGCTCATGCAGTCGCTCTCCGAACTTCTGCAGGCCAGCCTCGCCCACGGCTACCGGCGTGTGACCCCCGAACTCGCCATCCGCCAGCACGGTGCCCTGCTGGGCGCCCTGGAAAAGCGTGACCCGGCCGCCGCCGCCCGCGCCATGCATCGCCACCTGCTCTCCGCCCGCACCGACCTCGGTCTCGAATCCGCCCGTTGATCCCCATGAACGCCGATCTTGACCTTTCCCGCCGCCACTTCCTCGGCCAGATGACCACCGGACTCACCGGGGTGGCCCTGTCCCGTTTGTTCGCCGCCGAGGCTGCCGCCCCGCGTCACACAGCGCACTTCGCGCCCAAGGCAAAGCAGGTCCTGCAGATCTTCTGCCCCGGTGCCGCCTCGCACGTGGACCTTTGGGATCACAAGCCGATGCTGGAAAAGTACGACGGCACGCCGCTGCCGGGCGAGCAGAACCTGGTCAGCTTCCAGGGCAAGAACGGCAATCTCATGAAGTCGCCGTGGCCCTTCCGGGCGGCAGGGCAGAGCGGCAAGAAGATCTCCTCGATGCTGCCGCACCTGGCGCGGTATGTCGACGACATGGCCTTCATTCACTCGATGAGTTCGAAGACCAACACCCATGGTCCGGGCTGCATCAACATGAACTCCTGTTTCACCCGCGAGGGTTTTCCCTCCGCCGGTTCCTGGGTCAGCTACGCGCTCGGCAGTCTGAACGACAACCTGCCCACCTACGTGGCCATTCAGGATCTGCGCGGTGAACCGCCGAACGGCAAGGCCAACTGGTCGAACGGCTTCCTGCCGGCGCAGTACCAGGCGGTTGCCATGGCCGCCCAGCAGCCGCTGCGCAACCTGAGCCGTCCGGCCGGCATCGACCCGGCGGAAGAGGCGGCCACGCGCGACTTCCTGCGCGGCCTGAACC
>CANNUR010000029.1 GCA_947523045.1 uncultured Prosthecobacter sp. | reverse complement strand
GTTCCCACGCTTCCGCGGCGTCGGCGTCGCCGATCAACTGGCCTTCAGCGAGCCGGATGTCACCGCCCTCAAGGCCAGTGGCGCCAGCGTCGCCTTCCTGGCGCTGCCGCACGGCGTTTCCGTCGAGTACGCCGGCGCCCTGCTCGAAGCCGGCCTGAAGGTGATCGACCTGAGCGCCGACTTCCGCCTGCGCAGTGCCGAAACCTATCGCGAGTTTTACGGTCATGAACACGCGGCTCCCGCACTGCTGGACGAGGCGGTCTACGCCCTGCCCGAATGGCGTGCCGATGCGGTCACCGCGGCGCGGCTCATCGCCTGCCCGGGCTGCTACCCAACCAGCGTGCTGCTGCCCCTGCTGCCCCTGTTCAAGGCCGGCCTGCTCGCCGATGAACCCCTGTCGGTCGCCAGCATGAGCGGCGCCAGCGGCGCGGGCCGCAACGCCAGCATTCCCCTGCTCTTCTGCGAAGTGCAGAACAGCGTGCGCAGCTACAGCGTGCCGAGCCACCGGCACCTGAGTGAAATCAGCCAGGAACTCAGCCTCGCCGCCGGCCGGCCGGTGCGTCTCGCCTTCGTGCCCCACCTGGTACCGACCTTTGCCGGCATCTGTACCACCACCTTCGCCGCCCCCGCGCCTGGCGTCAGCGCCGACCAGGTCGGCGCGGCCCTGGAGGCCGCGTACGGCCACCAGCCCTTTGTGCGCCTGCTCGGCCGCAACCAGTGCCCCGACACCAAGCACGTCATGGGCACGAACTTCATCGACATCGGCTGGGCGCTCGACGAGCGCTCGGGCCGCCTGATCCTGATGAGCGCCGAGGACAATCTCGGCAAGGGCGCCTCCGGCCAGGCGGTGCAAAACTTCAACCTTCTCTGCGGCTTTGAGCCGACCGCGGGCCTGCTTCACGTATGAGTGCCATGATGGAATGCGACCCGTTCCGCGAAGTGCGGGTGCCCTTCAAAGTCGTCGACGGCGGCGTCACCGCCGCCCGCGGCTTCCGCGCCGCCGCCCTCTCCTGCGGCATCAAGAACCCGGAGGCCACGCGTCTCGACCTCGCTCTGATCGTCTCCGACGTGCCCACCGTCACCGACGCCGTGTACACGACGAACAAGGTGCGCGCCGCCTGCGTGCGCGTCTCGCAGTCTCACATCCGCGAGGGCGACATCCGCGCCATCATCGCCAACAGCGGCAACGCCAACGCCTGCACCGGACCTCAGGGCATCCAGGACGCCAAGGCGATGTGCAAAGCCGCCGCCGAGGCCCTGGGCGTGCGCATGCGCCAGATCCAGGTCTGCTCGACCGGCATCATCGGCATGACCATGCCGATCCAGCGCATCACCCCGCGCGTTGCCGAACTCGCCGCCAAGCTCAGCCCGACCGGCTCCGACGATGCCGCCGCGGCAATCATGACCAGCGACACCCGGGCGAAGTCCTACTCGATCGAGGTGCCCTGCGGTGACGGCTCCTTCCGCATCGGCGGCATTGCCAAGGGAGCCGGCATGATCTGCCCGAACATGGCGACCATGCTCTGCTTCATCACCACGGACGCGAAGATCGGCGCCGACGAGCTCAAGCGCGCCATGCGCTGCGCGGTCGACCAGTCCTTCAACTGCATCACCATCGACGGCGACACCAGCACGAACGACACCGTCGTCGTCATGAGCAACGGTCTGGCCGACGCACCGACCATCCGCAAGGGCAGCGACGAGGCGAAGATCTTCCGCTGCGCCCTGCACAAGGTCATGCTCGAACTCGCCAAGATGATCGTCGGCGACGGCGAGCGCGTCACCAAGTTCGTCGAGATCCGCGTGCGCAACGCCCGCACCCATGCCGACGCCAAGAAGGTGGCCGAAGCCGTCGCCAAGTCCATGCTGGTGAAATGCTCCTGGCACGGCAGCGACCCGAACTGGGGCCGCGTCATCCACGCGGTCGGCTATTCCGGCGCGCGCATCCGCGAGGAGCTCATCGACATCTACTTCGGCGGCCTGCTTGCCTGCAAGGGCGGCCTGACCTCGGGCACGCCGGTCGGCGAACTCGAGAAGGTGGTGCGCGAGCCGCGCTTCTCGGTCACCATCGACCTCAACCTCGGCAACGCCAACCACATCGTCTACACGAGCGACCTCTCCGAGGCCTACGTCGACTTCAACAGCAGCGAGTACTCCGCCGCCGTGCACGCGCGCCGGCAGAAGGGCCTGGTTTGAGATTGGTCAGCCGGCGCTCTCGCGCCGGTAGGCGGCGGGCGACGTGCCCCGGTACTGGCGCATCATGCGGCTGAGGTAATGGCGGTTCACCAGACCGCTCTGCTCGGCGATTTCGTCGATGCTGGCATCGCCATGGCGCAGCAGGGCGCAGGCCTGGTCCAGTCGGTAGTCGAGCAGCACCCGCATCGGCGGCAGCTTCAGTTCCTGCTGAAACAGGTGGTTGAGATTGCGTACGCTGAGCCCGGCAAATTTGGCGATCTGACCGGCCGTCAACTTGAGGGCCAGATGGGCGCTCATGAAATCCAGCGCGCTGCGCAGCCGCGGATCGAGTCGCTGGCTCTCCCAGACCGCCACCGGCAGGCGCGCGACCGCCTCGACGACCAGCGCCGCCGCCGGCCAGGAGAACGGCGCACCGCCCGCTTCAGCCAGGCGGATGAGGGCGCGCAGGCTGGCGCGAGCCGCGGCGGTGACGGCAAGCGGATACACGCCGGGCACGGCACGGTCGCCAGCGGCACCGAGGTTGAAGTGCACATACCATTTGCTGAACGGCCGGCTGTTGCGACCGCTGAACGAGGTGTGTGGCGGAATCAAATACAGATGCCCGGGCGCCAGCGCCGTGACGGCGCCGTCGATCTCCACCTCGCCGCCCGGCTCGAGCGGCCAGTACAACCGCCAGTAGGGATCACTCAGCCGGTGCAGCTCCCATTGCTGCAGCTCGATCTTGCGCGCGGTCAGCACATCGACGGCGCAGCCTGGCAGCGCCACCGTGCGCTCGCCGACGACGCGGTGGCGAGAGCCGGGTGGAACAAGGCTGAGCAGGTCGGACGGGGGGGGCATGGTTTGCCGGATCGGACACAGGATGACGAGCCGCGGCCGGCTGACAAGCCCGCGCTCAGGGGAAGATGCCGTGGTGGCGGTAGCTCTCGGCGACCAATTCCAGGGCCAGCAGGAAGGCCGCCGTGCGCAGGTCGGGCAGATCCCGCTCCTTCCAGAAGCGCCGCAACCGCTGGTAGGAGCGCACCATGCTCTGCTCCAACGCCGCAACCACCAACTCCTCCTCGGTGGGCCCGTGGATGAGGCGGGCCGACTGCTCCGCCGACAGGCGAGCGCCGGTCAATTCCTCGACCGCCATCAGCAACTCGCGCTTCACGAGTTCCTCATGCCGCGAGATCATGCGGTCAAAGCTCACCCCGGCCCGGTTCTTCAGCCACTCAAAGTAAGAGACGGTGACACCGCCGGCATTGAGGTAGAGGTCGGGCAGCATGAAGATGCCGCGCCGCTGTAGGATGGCCTCGGCCTCAAAATCGACCGGGCCGTTGGCGGCCTCGGCGATGATCTTCGCCTGCACCCGTGGGGCGTTTTCGGCGGTGATCTGGTTTTCCAACGCCGCCGGCACCAGGATGTCGCACTCGCGCTCCAGCACCGACATGCCATTCTCGACACTCTCGGCACCCGGGAAGTGCAGCAGGCTGCGGTTGGCCTGGCGGTGGCGGAACACGGCCTCGACATCGAGTCCGTCCGCATGGAAAAGCGCGCCCTCGCGCTCGATGAGCCCGGTGATGACCGCACCGCCCTGGTTCTGCAGGTACCAGGCGGCATGATAGCCGACGTTGCCCAGTCCCTGGACAATGACCCGCTTGCCGGCAAGGCCGGGACTGAGACCGAGTGGCTTCATGTCCTCGTCGATCTCCAGGCAGGTGCGGATGCCGTAGAACACGCCGAGTCCGGTCGCCTGGCGACGGCCGGGAATGCCATGCATACTCAGCGGCTTGCCGGTGACACAGGCGTAGGCGTCGCCGCTGTTCACCTTGAGGTTCTTGTAGGTGTCGGCAATCCAGCCCATCTCGCGCTCGCCGGTGCCATAGTCGGGCGCCGGCACGTCGATGTCCGGGCCGATGAAGTTTTTGCGGATCAGTTCGGCCGTGTAACGGCGCGTGACGCGCTCGCGGAAACCTTCCGACGCCGTGCCGGGATCGATGCGCACGCCGCCCTTGGCACCGCCAAAGGGCACACCGACCACGGCGCATTTGTAGGTCATCAACGCCGCCAGCGCGATGGTCTCATCCATCGTCACATGCGGACTGAAGCGGATGCCGCCCTTGGTCGGCTGGCGATGATGGCTGTGCTCGGCGCGAAAGGCCTCGATCACGGTGATGCGACCGTCGTCGGCCCGCACCGGGAATCGCATGCGGTAGGCCGAGTTGCAGCAGCGCACCTGTTCGACCAAGCCCTCCTCGAGCTTGGCGTGGGCGGCCGCGCGGTTGAAGTAGTGGGAGACGCTTTCGTGGAAGGAATCGCGTGCCATGCCCACTCCATGCCAGCATTTGGGCCCGGGAGCAAGTCCGGGACAGCCCGGCCTTTACTTCCGCGCGCTCCCGTCCTGAGTGCCGCATGCAGTGGCTCATTCGCGGCACCTCCCATGATCTCTCCCGGCGCGGCCTGATCATGGGCATCGTCAACGTCACCCCGGACTCCTTTTCCGACGGCGGTCGCTTCGCCGACAGCGGCCGCGCCGTCGAACACGCCCTGCGCCTCGTGGCCGAGGGCGCCGACATCCTCGACATCGGCGGCGAGTCCACCCGTCCCGGCGCGGAACCGGTGGCCGAGGCGGAGGAAATGCGCCGCGTGCTGCCGGTGATCCGCGCCGTGCGCGGTCAAACCGGGGCGCTGATCTCCATCGACACCATGAAGGCCTCCGTCGCGCGCGCGGCCCTCGACGCCGGCGCCGACATCCTCAACGATGTCACCGGCCTGCGCGGCGACCCGCTCATGCTGCGCCTGGCGGCGGCCTGCGATGCCGGCCTGGTGGTCATGCACATGACCGGCACACCGCTCACCATGCAGGCCGGCCCCAGCTACACCGATGTGGTCGCCGAGGTGCGTGGCTACTTCGAAGCCCGCCTGGCCATTCTGGAAAAGGCTGGCATCGACCCGCGCCGTGTCGTGCTCGACCCGGGCTTCGGCTTCGGCAAAACCCTTGAACACAACCTCGCCCTGCTGCGGGCCCTGCCCGCCCTCGCGCCGGCAAGCCGCCCCCTGCTCGCCGGTGTCTCGCGCAAGTCAATGATCAGCGGCCTGCTCGGCAATCCCAACCTGAGCGACCGCGACTGGCCCACGGTGGCGCTCACCTCCTGCTGCCGCGAACTCGGTGCCCGCATCCTGCGCGTGCACGAGGTGCGCGCCAATGCCCAGGCCCTGCGCATGACCGAGGCCGTGCTCGGCGCCTGACTCAGCCACGCGCCCCAAACAGCGCGCTGCCCACCCGAACGAGGGTGGCCCCCTCCTCGATGGCCACTTCAAAATCATGGCTCATGCCCATCGACAGCTCGGGCAGCGGCGCCCCGCCCCGTTGCTCCAGCGCCTCGCGCAGCGCGCGCAGGCCGGCGAAGGCGGAACGGCTTTTTTCGGGATCGGCGGCCGGCGGCGGAATACACATCAGCCCCTGAATGTACAGCCGGTCGAGCGCATAAAGCTCCTCGAGCTGCGCCTTCAACAGCTCGGCGGAAAAACCGTGCTTGGAGGATTCCGCGGCGACATTGACCTCCAGCAGCACCCGCGGATGCAGCCCCAGTTCGGCGGCGATTCGGTTGATGTCGCGGGCGATGTCGAGCGAGTGCACCGACTCGATCATCTCGACCCGCGGCAGCACCTTGCGCACCTTGTTCGACTGCAGCGGGCCGATCAAATGCCAGCGCAGCACGGACGGCAGCAGCGGTTGCTTGGCGAGGATCTCCTGCACGCGATTCTCGCCAAAGAGAACCTGTCCCGCCGCGAAGGCCTCGCGCAGTGCCTCGGGCGGCTGAGTCTTCGAGACGGCCACCAGTTCGACCGCATCCGCCGCTCGACCTGCGCGGGCAGCTGCCAAGGCCATGCGCGCGCGGATTTGCTCAAGTCGTTCAGCCAAGGTGGACATGGCTCTAGGCTGGCACGTTCCACGGCGAGACGCAACCCGTCAGGCCGGCGCGAGCACGGCAAGCACCTGATCCAGATGCGCGTCCGGCTTGACCTTGGGCAACACGGCCTGCACAAGGCCGTCGGTCCCGATGATGAAGGTCGTGCGCTCCATGCCGAAGTAGGTGCGACCATACATGCTTTTCTCCACCCAGGTGCCGTAGGCGTCGGCGACGGCATGATCGGTATCGCCCAGCAGCAGAAACGGCAGTTCGTGCTTGCGCGCAAACTTCTCGTGACTGGCGATCGAATCGGCGCTGACACCGATCACGTGAGCAAGCTTTGACAGCCGCTGCCAGCCGTCGCGCAGCGCGCAGGCCTGGCGGGTGCAGCCCGGGGTGTCGTCCTTCGGGTAAAAGTACAGCACCACCGGCCGGTCGCGCAGGTCGGCGAGCCGCAGGCGACTGCCAGGAGGCAGGCCGGGACCGGAGACCGGCGCGTCAAAATCGGGGGCAAGCTGACCGGGCGACGGCTTTTGGGAAGGGGCGGGAGCGGATTTGGGCATGATTGAGCATTACGCGGCAAAGAAAGCGAGAGATGCGCCTCCAGACGGAGCTTTACCAGGGAATCCCTCCCTCCTAGGCTCGGCCATGCCCGCAGCTCCAACGATGTTCAGTGCCCTCTGGCCCGAACAACCGGAAGCCCTCGCCGCGCTCGCCGAGACCCGGCACCTGCAAGCCGGCGCAACGGTGTTCCGGGAGGGAGAATCCGGCGACGGTCTCTACCTCATCGAGTCGGGCCAGGTGGAGATCTCCGGCCAGATGCTCGGCCAGGGGCATCGCGTGTTCTCACGCCTCGGCCCCGGCGAACTGTTTGGCGAAATGGCGGTCATCGAAAACCACAATCGCTCGGCGAGCGCCGCCGCGACCGAGCCCAGCGTGCTGCATTTCCTTGAGCGCGACGCGATGCTCAAACTCATCCAGCGCACGCCGGGCCTTGCGATGCGCCTGCTTCAGCTCATCAGCCACCGCCTGCGCGACTTCAACCGCGTCTTCCTCGATGAGATCGTGCAGGCCGAGCGACTCTCTGTCATCGGCCAGTTCGCACGCTCGATCATCCATGATCTCAAAAACCCGCTGCAGATCATCAGCCTCAATGCCGAACTGATCGCCACCCCCGGCCTGCCCGCCGACCTCACCTCACAGGCTCCCGGCCAGATCCGCGCGCAGGTCGAGCGCATCAACGACCTTGTCGCCCAAATCCTCGAGTTCACCCAGGGCGGCGCCAGCCGGCCCCAGGCCCTCGACTACCGCCAGTTCCTGCTCGACACCCTCGCCCAATTGCGACCCTCCCTCGACCTCAAGCAGATCGAGGTGACCATCGCCGGCGACCTGCCCGAGGCCACCCTCCAGGCCGACCCCCGGCGTCTGCGCCGCGTGCTCGCCAATCTGACAGGCAATGCTAGCGATGCCATGGAGGGCGGCGGCCGCCTGCGCCTGCGTGTCGAAGCACGCGCTCACGAAGTGCTCACCGAAATTCAGGACAGCGGCCCCGGCATCGCCGAGGCCGTCCTTGAAAGACTCTTCGAGCCCTTCAACCCTCACGGCAAAAGCCACGGCACCGGCCTGGGGCTGTCGATCTGCCGACAAATCATCGAAGAACACGGCGGCCACATCAGCGCCCGCAACGCACCGGTGGGCGGTGCCATCTTTGCCTTCACTCTGCCGATTCACATCTGAAAGCCCGACCCCCATAGCAACGGGACCACACAGCACCAGCCCGTGTTTTTAAAAACACAAAAAATACGTTATAACTAATTTAGTTCACTGTATTTGAGCATTCAATCGAATACTCCATTTATCCGAGACTGGCACACCATGCAGATTATCATTGTTTGTCCTACTTTATTTTTGTATATAATTGGCAGAATTCACGGAGGCCTGCATGCAGCGTTTGTCGAACTCATCGACCTCGGGTTTGCCCGAGCCAACCGCCCTGAGCTTGCTCGAGGTCTTGGTGACGTTGACGCTGCTTGCCACACTGACCGCCCTGACGGGTGGGGCTCTGACGACATTGGCGAGTTGGCGCGGCCTCAGCGCCATCCAACAACTTGCCGCCGACCTCGATGAGGCGCGGGCACAGGCCCTCGCTGGACAAGAAGAGGTCTGGCTCACCTTTGACACTGTCGGCGCCGACGCCTTCCGCGCCTACGCGCGATGTGCACGCATCCCTGATGTGAATGGCGAAAGCCGTCTGCAGCCGGTCGGCAACTGGAGTCGGCTGCCACCTGGCCAGGTGTTTTCCCTCGCTGCTCCGGCAAGCCCGGAGGCCGGTCGTAACCTGTTGACCGATGCCACTGCCCTGCAACCTGTGCAACTTGCCGGCACTCAGGTGCCATTGCCCTGCCTCGGCTTTGGCAAGCTCGGTCAGCTCCTGCACCCCACGCCCGGCCGTCCTCTGTTGGCGCTGACCGAAGGTGACATCCTGCACGGCCTCCCCCGCCCGCAACACGGCCCAGGACCCGAGGCCTGTCGCTGGCTCCTTCTGCACCGGCACACCGGCAACGCCCTACTCCTGCCATGACCCCTGCCTCCAACCGCGGCTTCAGCCTCGCGGAAACCCTGCTCGCTCTCGCCGTTGCCTCCAGCGCCGTGCTGGCGGTGATCGGCCTGCTGGCAGGCGCCCTGAAAACGGCACTCGACTGTCGATGCCAGACCGCGGCGGGCTTGCTTGCACAGCGGTTGGCGACCGACTGGCAGTCCGACTCGTCTTCGCCCGGGATCCTGCTGGTGGATCAGACACTGCAACCGTTGCTGAGCCTGCTCGACCAGGCTGAGGCCACCGAAGCCGCCTATGCCAACGGCTCCGCCCTGCCCACGGCCGCCCATTTCGCCCGTATCGACCGGTTGCCACCCACCGCGAGCCCGCAGCCAGGCGCCGCCCGATTGCGGATTCGGGTGGAATCCCCCGCCAGTGCACCGGCCGGCCGACGCCAGGTCCGCAGTTATGTCACCCTTGCCCTGCCCTGACCTAGGCCACCGAGGCACCAGCCTGATCGAACTGCTCGGCGCCATGACCGCCGCGGCGGTACTGGTCCTCGCCCTGCTCGAAGCCGTCAGCGCTGCGACCGAAGCCTGGCATCGACAGATCGGCGACCTCGGCATGGAGCGCGAAGCCCGCACCGCCCTGCGCCTGCTGCAGGACGACTGGCAGAGCCTGGCTTGCCTGCCGCACAGCGACTCGATGTCCCAGGCTTGGCCCGGCTATTGGGTCGAGACACCGGACCATCCCGGGGCCTCCAGCCGGCTGGCCTTCCTGCGCACGGAGCCAGTCCGGCACCGGACCGCCGTCGATGCCGGCGGCGACCTCTGCCTCGTGCTGTACGCGGTCGTTTTCACGCCTGACGGCGGCACCACCTCCGTCGAGGGCCGTCACAGCAGTCCAAAGCTGGTGCGCCGGGTATTTGACCCGGCAGAAACCTACCGGCGCCTGCGCGCGCAACAGCTTGCAGGCCAACCGCTGCTGTCGGAGGACGACTGGCCGTCACAGCGCCCGGGATCGGAAGAACTGGAACCTCTGGCTCATGACGTGGTCCGCTTTTTGGCCCTCCCACAAACTTCATCGGTTCCAGATGCCACCCACCCCCCGAAGCCAGCCCCACTGCATCTGACCCTGCGTGTCACCCACCGCGCCATGACCCATCGGTTGCAGGATGAGGCCGATTGGCGTGGCGAGGGCGCCCGCGCGCAGTGGCTGCACCGGAACACGCCCGACGACCCCAATGACGATCGTGACGTCCGCACCTACATCCTGTGCCTTGCCGCGCGCTAAGGCAGCTGGCCGTGGCTTTGCCCTGGTGGCGACGCTGCTGCTGCTCGCCACCCTGACGCTCATCGTCACAGGTCTGCTGACGCTGGCCCTGCGCGAACGCCGGGTTGCCAGCGCCTACGACGCCATCGTCCAGGCCGATCTCGCCGTCCAAGCGGGACTGGCCCAGGCCGTAACGCGACTCAACCACAGCCTGCGCGATGAAACCGGCGTGCTTTTCGCCGTCGCCTCGGCCGATGAACCCGCGCGCCTGCCAGTCCTGCTGGCAGCCAACCACGACCCGGTTGCCCGTCAGTGGCAGTACCAGCCCCTCGTTTCCGGCTGCCGCGCGCCGGGAGCGAGTGACCGGCTGCAGGCGCCCGACGACGACGACTGGCCCGCCGCACTGCAGTCCCCCACCGACGAGGAACAGCTCGCCCTGACCCGCCATGGCGTCGCCAGCCCCGGCCAACTGCCGCCGCCGCTCTGGTGGGAAAATCTCAAGCTGCCGGAGGGCGACACCGAAACGCTGCTCGCACGCTACTGCTTTCACCTCGAGGACCTGCAGTCCCGGCTCAACCTCGGGCATGCCGGCAATCTGGATGGCCCGAACGTCCGCCACCGCCGAGAGTCGCCTGCCCCCCACGCGGTACCGGGCCTCAACCTCAGCCGGGCGGGTGCGCTCGACCAGGCCGCCCTGTTCACCCTGCTCGATCCGACCGCTGCCGACGACCACTCCGACCTCGGTCGCCAACTCCTGCGCCAACGTCGCCTGCTGCTGTCACCCGAACTCTGGAAGCAGGTCCTGCTGCAGCCCGACGACAACTGGCCGGGGCAACCGGCCGCGCTGGCCCTGGCGCGTGACCCATTGAGCGGTCGCCTGCAGGATCCCGCCTGGCGGGCGCTCGAGGAGCAAACCTGCCACCGCCTCGCTGCTTACCACGAGCGGGCACTCATACCGCCCGATCCCGCCTTTGCCCTCGCCGCCGCACCAGTCGACAAACACAACCTCAACCGCCTGCTCGGCGCCCTGGAGCGCGCCACCCCCTCCGAACGGCCCGCCCTGGCGCGGCAGGCAGTGGCGGAGATTGCCAACCACATCCGCCGGCATCTGCCGCACTTTTCCCGTCGCCGCGGCGGCTACCCCCTCGGCGCCAGCGAAGCCGAGCGCGATTTCAACTACCTCCAATGCCTGGCGGCCGGCTTGCTCGACTACGCCGATCGCGACCCCTATCCCACCCTGGTTGAGGACGCCTACCGTGGCACGGACGCCCACCCACTCGTCAGCGAGCAATGGCAGCGCTACCGCTTTGAGCGCACCTACACCGAAGGCAACGATCGCTTCATCGAGTTTTCCATCACCACCTATCTCGAACTCTGGAACCTCAGCCAGTGGCCGATTCGTGGCCGTGTCCAAGCCGCCTTCGAATGCCGCGGCCAGCTCACCGCCGGCGCCGGTCTTTACCCGATCGACGAACTTCTGGCCGGCATCAGCCCCGACGGCCTTGTCTGCCGCGGCCATCCCATCTCGGAAGACGGCCAGTGGTGGCATGCCGCCCGCCCCGTCGATCTGGCACCGGCCGCGTTCGCCGTGGTCGTGTTCGAACCGGTCACCTTCAAACTGCGCGCCGGTCCGGCCAGCCTGCTCACCCGCCGCGTCGACTACACCGGCCCCGACGATGGCCGCGACCGCCAGAGCCGCTACCGCCTGCGCTTCGGTCAGGGCGACGACCCCCTGGTGTTGGTCGATCAACCCCTGCACCCCCTCGACCGACCGGCCTGGTTCGGCCTCGACACCGGCAGCCGGCGCCAGCGCTTCAGCACCACCCTGCCCGGCATGTCCCATTCGGAAGGCTTTGGCAGCGGTCGCTATGCCGACAACCTCGGCGATCCGCGCGCCGCCTTCTTCATCGACCATCCCCAGGACCAGGTGAACTATGAGAATGGCTCCAGCCCGGGCTCGCGCAACCGGCGCTACAACGTCGCTGACGGCGCCTTTCACCGCGAATGCCTGCCCCACCTCTGGCCCGACGGCGGCCACACAACTTCGGCGCGCAGCGAGCGAATCGGCGGGTTCGACCGCAACCCCGATGAACTGCCACACCTGCCCGCCGAGCCACACACGCACGTCCAGCACCTCTCCAACCAGGGCCGGCTGTTCAGCCTCAGCGAACTCGGTCACGTCTTCGATCCCATCCAGTGGGATGCCAACGGCGGCGGCGAGTTTGACACCCCCTCCTTCCGCGCCGCTGCCAACCTGACCTCGGCGGCCCGGCCCTCGGCCAAGTTTTGCGGTGGCCACAGCCTGCGCATCGGCCGGCCCGAACACCTGCGCTTTCGACCGGCCTACGACACGCCCATCGAGGGGCAGCCGCCGGATCGGCGTTTCTGCGCCACGGCATTGCTCGACCTTTTCCACTGCGGCCAGCCCTTCAGTGAGGACCCGGCGCAGCGCGAAGGCGACTTCATCCGCATCGATGGCCACCTCAACCTCAACACCGCCACCCGCGACAGCCTGCGCGCACTCGCCGCAGGCGGCCTGATCATGGATCCCGCCTCCGCACCTAGGCGCCTCGACCCACCCTCAATTCATGAACAGGCTGACTTAATCGCTGATGCCATCCTGCGGCACCGCCCCTTCCTGTCCGTTTCCGAACTGCCCGAACGCCTGCTGCGTGACGATGGTGAACCGCTTTTGGGGCAAACTGAGCGAGCTGGCGAGCATCAGGTCACGCCCGAATGGAATGACGCCGCCGCTGAAGAGGTGTTTGCCCGCCTGTTCAACGGCTCCACGGTGCGCAGCCGCCACTTTCGCGTCGTCATCACCGGTCAATGTTACCGCCTCACACGGCAGGGGGACCTGCGGGTACTCGCCACCCGCTCACGCAGTTGCGACGTCTTTCTTGAACCCGTGCGTGCTGCCGACGGCTCGATTCTCCGCCATGAAATCCACCTCACTCGCTCACGCCAGCTCTAGCGTGGCCTGTCTGCTTGCCGCCACCCTGCTGGCCACCCAGGAGCCGCCAACAGCCAGCCTGCGCTTTGTCAACGCCACCGGAGCCGCAGAATCCCTGACGGTGCGTCTCAATGACGAACTGCTGCAGTCCCGAGGCTATCGCAGTGGCGAGGCCAGCGGCCGGCTCGAACTCGCGGCCGGCTTCTGCCGCATCGAATTCCTCCACCCACGGCTTGGCCGCGTCGTTCTGCCGCTGGAACTGCAGCCGGGAGATGTCCAGACCGTGGTCGCCGTGATCGAGCCTTCACGCGCCACGGAGACACCGCCGCAACTGGCCAGCCATGTTCTTGTCCAGCCGCCCCCCAACCCGCTGGCACGACGCCGACTGCGGGTGTGGCAGACCACGCCCCTGGAGCAACTGGATCTGCAGGTGGCCGGTCGCGAACTCCGCTGCCGCCGACTCCGGGTTGAATCCTTGAGCCTTGAACAGCCCCAGCCGCTGCTGGAGCACGCGGGACATGCGCTCGGTCGCCTGCCCTTCGATGAAGCCGGCGATGGCACGCTGATCCTGTTTGCCGACGCCGGAGGTCGCCTGCGTCACCTGTTTTTTCTCGATCCCGCCGGCTCCGGCGAGGCGACCGATGAACGGCGCTGAGGCCCGCCCAAAACAAAACGGCTTTCCCGCACGGGAAAGCCGTTTGCACTCCGAAGGATCGGAAAATTACTTCGACAGGGTGACTTCCTTGCCGCTGGTCACGGCCGGAGCGGGCTCCGGAGCCATCACGTGATGGGGGGTCTGCGGGAACGGGCGGTTCCAGCCGGCGCCGGGCATGCCAGTGACGGTGTACTGATCGTTGGCGCTGCCCACCATGTAGTTCTTGGTCGGCACGACGGTGCGCTTGAAGAGGCAGAAGAAGCCACTGCTGGCGGTGTGAACGGTGTCGGCGTAAACTTCGACGCCCGTGCCCACCGTTTTGCCGGTGGTGCACATCAGGCGGCCGGCGGCGTTGTTGACGATGCCAGTGTAGTTGGTGAGCTGCTCATTGCCAAGATCCACCGTGTCATCGGCGGTGTCGATGACGGTGCCGGAGTAGCGGCGGGTCTGCTTGCGGCCAAAGTTGCCGAAGAGGCCGGTGGAGTCGTCGGTCACATCCATCGTGGCAACGGAGGTGTTGTCGATCGTGCCATGCACGCCCTGGCCGAAGGCCTCGTCGAGTTTCCGTTCGCTTTCGTAGGCCGCGTCGCGCGACGGGCGCTGGGCCACTTGGCTGGAGGTGCAGGAGGCGAGAACGGGGATCACCACGAGAGCGAGATATTTATTCATAAATGCGCGCCGAGTTTGTCTGGTCGGCAGATGGATGTCAAAAAAATAATCACCCGCCCAAAATCATTTACCGATGCAAAAAGAGGCAAAAATGACATCGAGAACCTCTTCAACATCGACAGCCCCGACCACCTCGCCCAGCGCCTGCAGGGACTCACGCAATTCCAGGGCGACAAACTCCGGCGCCAGCCCTTCCATCAGGACGCGGCGGGCTTCGGCGGTGCGCTCTGCGGCCTTTTCAAAGCAGGCGCGGTGGCGGGCGTTGACGGCGACCGGATGCGCCTCCTGAAGCGGGCCGGCGCGCAGGATGAGTTGACGGATGGCCTCGCGCAGTTCCGCGAGACCGGTGCCATCGCTGCAGGAGACCGCAAGGTCAGCCGGTCCTGGTTGCCAGCCGGGGGCCAGACCGAGGTCGGCCTTGTTGAGCACGCGCAGATGCCGGCTCTCCAGGCCGGGCGGCACCTCGACGCCGGGTTCGGGCGGCTGGCTGGCATCGACCACCTCCAAAATCAGGTCGGCCCGCTCCATCTCCCGACGGGTGCGCTCGATGCCCAGCTGCTCGATGGCGTCACCGCTGTCGCGCAGGCCGGCCGTATCGACCAGTTTCAGGGGCAGGCCATGCACCTGCACGATCTCCTCGATCGTGTCGCGCGTGGTGCCGGCGGCCGGACTGACGATGGCGCGCTCGAAGCCGGACAGCAGGTTGAGCAGGCTGGATTTGCCGGCATTGGGCCGGCCGCAAATGACCGTGCGCGCCCCTTGGCGCAGGATGCGCCCCTGCTCGCTGGTGGCGATGAGCCGCTGCGCCCGGGCGATGACGGCGTCGAGCCGGGCCACCAACGCCGCACCGGTCTCGGGACTGATGTCCTCGTCGGGAAAGTCGATGAAGGCCTCGACATGGGCCAGCACCGGCAGCAGGTCCTGCTTGAGGGCCTCGGCCTCGCGACCGATGGCACCGCCGAGCTGCTCGTTGGCGGCACGCAGCGCCAGGGTGCTCTGCGCGTGAATGAGATCCATCACCGCCTCCGCCTGGGTGAGGTCCAGTTTGCCGTTCAGGTAGGCGCGCTGGGTGAATTCGCCCGGTCCGGCGGCGCGGGCGCCGGCGGCGAGCAGGGCGGCGAGCACGGTGCCACTGACCAGCAGGCCGCCGTGGCCCTGGAATTCAACCACATCCTCGCCGGTGAAACTCGCCGGCGCCCGGAAGACCAGAACCAGGCCCTCATCGACAACCTCGCCCGCGGCGCCCAGCGCCTGAACCCGGCAAGCGGTGCGCGGCGGCAACTCAGCGAGCGGGCGGCGCCCGCGCAGGACGGCATCGGCAACCTCCAGGGCGCGCGGTCCGCTGACGCGAATGACGCTGACGGCGGCTTCGGCCGCGGCGGTCGACAGAGCGGCGATGGTGTCCTGCAGCATGGCCGCGGCGGCTCGCCTCAGCGGGCCTTGCCTTCCTCCGGCTTGGCTTCCGAGGCCGTGCCGAGGGGCGTGATGATCGGACGATCCTTCATCTCCGGCCAGATCAGGTAGGCATCGCCCTCTTTGACGAAGGAGATCAGGAAAAGTTCCTCAATCCGGTCGGTCAGCGTCTCCTGCGAGGTGCGCACGGTGACGTGGACGTAATTCTTGTCGGCCTCCTCAACCAGGCCAAGCACGTCAATCTTGAGCGTGTCCTGCTTGCGCTTGGTGACTTCCGGCGAAGAATTCACCCGCTGATGCCAGGCGGTGCGATCGGTGATGTAAAACTCCTGCGGCGACAGCTTTTCCAGGTCGCGGATCTCCTTGACGCCGAAACGCTCGAGCATCTCCTCCTCGACGGTCATCGTCGGGGCGGTTTTGATTATCGAAATGGTCTCCTTCTGCTTCCGCTCCAGGGAACTCGGCAGCAGCATGCTGGCCGCCGTTTTCCAATCCTGGGCCACCACGCTCTGCAGGTACTTCTTCACCAGACCGGAGCAGGGATGATCCAGGGGCAGCGGTCCGCTGATGGCGGCGCCGACCATCGAAAGGAAGCCGAGAGCCACGGAAAGGCGGAACAGGGAGCGGGAAGAATGCATAAGATGACTTTGACCAGCTTGGAGCCGGAATGTTCGGGCTGAGTTTTTACTCCGCGCCGCTCGGCGCGTCAAATGGAGAAAGCGCCGCCCGGTCAGCGGTCCTCGAGATTGTCCTTGACCAGGCTGGCCGCCGCTTCCGGCAGATCGATCCAGGCGGCACCCGCCGGCAGCTTGCGCCCGCAGTCGGTCAGGGTGTTGGCGCTCACCAGCACGGCCCGACAGGTGCCGCGGCTCCACACCGCCGCCCCGGACAGACCGCTGAAGCTGTTGCCCGTGATGCTGAGGTGGGACGCCCCCTTCTCGATGAGCACGCCTGTGCCCTCGTCAATGCCCATCGGCGTCTTCGCCTCGGCCGGCCGTTTGTCGCCAGCGCCGATCCAGGTGTTGCAAAAGTTGTTGCCGGTGATCGTCAGCCGGCCGGAATCCGGCCCCACCCGCACGCTGAACTTGTGGGCGATGGTGAAGGTGTTGGCGCTGATCGCACAGCCGTGGGCGTCGCGCAGGTCAATGCCGCCCTCCAAATGATGGGCAATGACGTTCGCGCTGAGGGTGATGCCGTAGCAGTCGCGGTCGAGGATGACCGCCGTGCCCGAACACTCCTCGATCATGTTGCCGCTCAGCACCGACCCATACGTGTTCTCGATGACGACGCCATGGCGGATGTGATCGTCGACGTTGTTGCCGTTCATGCACAGGTTGAAGGCATCGACGCAGTGCAGGGCATCGAGGTTTTCCTCGAAGTGGCAGGCGTTGACAACGATGTCATGTCCGCCGTCGATGCGTACGCCCGCCGCCTTGTTGTAGGTGAAGATGCAGTCGGCCACGCGCGGATCTTCGGTGCAGTTGATCATGTGGATGCCATGACCGCCGTGGTGATCGACCGACATGCCCTCGAAGTAAATTTCCTGAATGCCCTCGGCGAAGATGCCGTCGCCGCTCTTCTCCTGGCCGCTGACGCGGAAGTTGGCGAGCTGCACCCGCCAAAGCGTGGCCTTTTTATTGCTGTCCAAATCCGCCGGCCGCAGGATCAACGCCGGCTGGCCCTCGGTGTTGTCGTTGATCAGGTGGGTGGCCGCACCGGCACCCTCAATCCGCGTTTCCGCGGTTTTCACACGCAGCGGTTCGCGCAGACGGTATTCCCCCGGCGGGAGGCGCACCAGCCCCCCCGTCGCCGGCAGAGCGTCGATGGCCGCCTGCAGGTTCGGATGCGCGCCGGCATCAACAACCACGGGACGCGATGCTGCCGACTGCGCGGCAAGGGAGGAGGCAACAAAATAGGGCAGAAGCAACAGGAAGCGGCGAAACAAGGTCATCTGGAGGCATACGCCGCCCCAGGCCGGTCATTTCACCCGCCCTGCTTCCGCCGCTTCCCGGCGCAGGCTGTCGAGCGCCTGCCGGCGCGCCTCAAATTCAGTGCGCGCGGCAAGTTCGGCTCCACCTTCGACCCGACCCGCCGGGCGACGCTCCTGCAAACGCAGCAGATGCCAGCCCAAGGGGGTCTCCACCGGGGCCGAAACCTCGCCGGGCGACAGACGAACTGCCGCCTGCCAGAGCACCTCGGGAAAACGACCAGCCGTGACCCAGCCCAGTTCCCCTGCCCGTTCCTTGTTGCGCACATCCTCGCTGTGCGCCGCCACCAAGGCCTTCCAATCACCCCCCGTGCGCAGCCGTCGCTCCAACCCGGCCATCTCCGCGGCTCGATCGGCCTGCCCCTCGCCGTGGCGCGACAAAAACAGGTGCGCCACCCGCAGCACCTCGGGCACGTCCTGAGTGCCGGCCGCCGGCGCTGCCCGTTTGGACAATCGCCGCTCCAGCCAAGCCTCGTCGAGCAGGTGCTCACGGATCCTTCGCTCAAGCTCACGACCGCCCAACCCGGCCAGGCGCAAGCGGCGCAGGCGTTCCTCCTCCGTCGGGAACTGCCGCGCCCAAAGTTCAAGTTCGCGGGTCACCGCGTCATCCAACTCGACGCGAAAGCCGCGATCCTTCAAGCGCTCGGCGCGCAGCCAGCGCTCGAACTCGGCCTGCACCCGCAACCCGGGCTCCTCGCGACCGTGACGCCAGACCAGCCCGGGAAGTGGATCATGCTCGAGCGCCCGCCAGGGCCGCGCCAGCCAGTCGCGCAGGGGCTCGCGAAACTCCCAGAGCAGGGCGAGCAGCAATAGGGCGGCGATCAGGGCTTTCATGAGGCGAGTTCCTTCAATCTGGCCAGCCGCGCCCGGCCTTCAAGCCGGCGCAACCCCTCGATTTCGCGGAAAAACGCCTCGAAATCGCCGTCGTGTCGGCGCAACACGGCCTCAAAGTGCGGCAGCAACTCATGATAGGTGGCCACCGTGTTCAGCCGCGCGTTGTTGAGCGGCTGGGCCAGCCAGCGATCCAGCCGCAGCGAACCGCCATGGCGACGGTCCAGCGCGCGCAGCTGCGTCTTCAAACGCTCAAACTCGGCCTGCTTGGCACGCCGCAACTCTTCCGGCGGCCGGCCCGACTCGATCTTGTAGAGCACCGCCAGTCGCTGGCGGGTGGCGAGCACCTCCGCGACAAACTCCCGCTCGACCGCCAGCTCGCGTTCAAAAATCGCCAAATCCCGCAGGCGACCGCGCGCGCGCAGCCAGCGCCGCGCCCCCTCCTGGCCCACCGCGGTCGCCAGCGCCTCGTTGAAATCGGTGTCGCCCGGCAGGTAGATCCGCTGGTGGGTCAACTCGTGGAAGAGCAGATCGGCAAGCCAGGCGTCGTCGCGACCCAGGAAGGTGTTCAGCAGCGGATCGCGCAGCCAGCCGAGGGTCGAGTAGGCCTCGACGCCGCCGACAAAAACATCCAGACCGCGCGACCGCCAGCGCTCGGCCTCGGCCTGCGCGAGTTCCTCACGGAAAAAACCCCGGTACTTCAGCTTGCCGATGAGCGGGTACCACCAGGTCTTGGCCGCCACGCTGAATTCCGGCGCCGCGAACACCACCCAGACGGCCTGCCGTCGGCCGAGGTCGGCGTACCGCTCGTACTGTCCCTGCACCGGCAGCGCCAGTTCCTGCTCGGCAAAGGCGAGCTGATCGCGCGCCGTCTCCAGCTTGCGGCGCAGCCGCGGCGAACTGGCGGGATCGGCCAGCACGGCCTCCACCGGCCGGGACAGGCGCGACATCTCGCGCTGGCCCGCCAGCGCCTGGCCGTAAAAACGCGCCGTCGAGCAGGAAGCCAGCGCCAGCGCGGCCAGCAGGCCGAGCACGCATCTCCATTTGCCATCGCACGTCATCCGCCCACTTTGGAGCACAATTTCAACCCCTCAACCGCCATGAGCTTCATTCACGACGACTTCCTGCTCACCAGCCACGCCGCGCGCCGTCTGTACCATGACTTCGCCAGGGACGAACCCCTGCTCGACTACCACAACCACCTGCCGCCCAAGGACATCGCCGAGGACCGCCAGTTCAAGAACCTGTTCGAAATCTGGCTCGAGGGCGATCACTACAAGTGGCGCGCCATGCGCTCCAACGGCGTGGATGAAAAATACTGCACCGGCGGCGCCTCGCCGCGAGAGAAGTTCGACGCCTGGTGCGCGACCGTGCCGCACACGCTGCGCAACCCGCTCTATCATTGGTCGCACCTCGAGCTCGCCCGCTACTTCGGCATCACCGATATCATCAACCCGGCCTCGGCCGACAAGATCTGGCGGGAGGCCAATGCGAAACTGTCCGGCCTGCGCGTGCATGACATCCTCGCGGCCAACAAGGTCGCCGTCATCTGCACGACCGACGACCCGGCCGACCGGCTCGACCAGCACGAAAAGATCAATAAGTCCGGCCTCAAGACCCGCGTCTATCCGACCTTCCGGCCCGACAAGGCGCTGA